>NZ_JBHLZP010000011.1:0-43258 GCF_042429965.1 Actinoallomurus acaciae | reverse complement strand
GCGGCGTCGGGCACCAGCAGCGCGGCGGCGTCCGCGCCGTGCCGGGCGAACCAGGCGCGGGTCGTGGCCGCGACGGATTTCAGCCGTACGAACCAGTCGGCCATCAGCCGTGCGACCTCCACCTGCCGATAGGGCAGGAGCAGCCCGCCGGCCACCGCGGGCCGGCGCGCCGCGGCGTGCAGCAGCGGCGGCAGTGCGTCCTCCTCCCATCGGGCGGCCACCGGCTTCAGCTCCTCGACGAGCCTCCACATGTGCCCGGGAGTCCACCGCGCCAGCAGCGGGCGGTACGTGTCCGGGCCGTCGGCGAACAGGGCGGCCAGACGATGGTCGTTGACGTCCGTGAAGTGCTCCCGCAGGGTTCGGACGTCGGGATACGGCTCGTTCTGCCGGCGCCGCGCCCGCCGCTCGGGCTCCTCGACGGCGGCGGCCCATGCCTCGCGTTCGCCGGGTCGCCACCGCACGCGGGTCTCCTCCCCGGCGACGAGCCCCTTGACGACTGTCGGCTTCGGCGCCGTCCGCCTGCCCGTCCACGGCGGGCTCACCAGCAGCTCGGGCAACGCGTCGGCGGGGGCGTCGGCGGCGGACGGATACAGCAGCCCCCGCACCACCTCGGCGGCCTTGGGCGGAAACCGTGCGAGCCGCGACTCCAGCAGCTCACGGTGCGTGGCGACATGCGCGGTCAGCAGCTGGCCCAGCAGGAAGGCGTTGCGGTCCGGGGCGGGCGCCGCCCGGCCGGCCAGCAGGCGGGCCGCGCGCACCGGATACCGGCGCACCGCCTCCAGCAGCGCCGGGCGCACCTGTCTGCCGTCCGCGTGGGCCATCAGCAGCTCGAACGCCTCGTCCGTCGGCAGCTCCGCCAGGATGCCCGCCTGTTCTTCCGCCGAGGCCCCGTGGGAAGGCGTGCGGTGCCGCCAGATCTCCGCGATCAGCGCGGCGACGGCCGGGCCGACGCCCTCGGCGACGGTGGCCGCGGTGGAGAGGCTGCCGTCGTAGGCGGACACGCCGCCCGCGCGCAGCAGAGCCCGCAGTTGCTCCTGGTCGTTCAGCGACTCGAACAGCATGGCGCGTACGACGCGGTCCTCTCGGCCGCTCGTCCCCGGGTCGGCGCAGCACTCCGCGACCCAGCCGGTCTCGGCCGGGACCAGATACGAGACCACGATTCGGCGCCGCGCGTCGCCGCGGTGCGCTGCCAGCGCCGCCACCACCTCGCGGTAGTGGTCCTCATCGGCCATCGACAGCAGCGTCCGCACCCGGTCGGCGGCGCCCCGGCGCAACCACAGCCGCGGTGACGAGTCGCCCTCGGGCAGGAAGGCCAGTCTGGTGGTCCGGCCGTGGTCGTCCTCGTGGTCGAGCCTGAACAGCTCCACCGTGGCACGGGCCGCGAAGACCCGCCCGTGCCGCAGCTGCCAGGCGTCGGCGACCGCGTCGTACAGCAGCTTTCCGCGGTCGGTGACCACGGCCAGGACCGCGGCGCCGAGCGGGTCCGCCGTCCCCTCCAGCTGGCGGCGTGCGGCGGCTGCCGGCTCAGGGGCGATGCCCGGCAGGACCGTGCCGGTCCACTCCTCCTTCACCGCCGCGAGCCGCCGGTCCCAGGAGCCGAGAACCGACTCGTGGGGAGCGTGCGAGTGTCGGGCGATGCCGCCCCAGCGCGGGCGAAGCCTCTGCCGCCAGGCGACGGGCAGCGTGAAGGAGTCCTCGTCGGGTCCCGCGGGTGCGTACCCCTCGCGTTCCTTCTCCCGCACGGCTTCGGCCACGTACGCCTCCGCGGCCGCCGCCGAGCCGTGGTCATCGACCCGCGTACGCCCCGGTGCACCGGCCTCTCCGTGCCGGACGGTCACCACCGCGCCGTCCGACCCGACCTCCCAGAACATGGCCGGGCCGTCTCCCTCGTCGGTCAGCTCCCAGCGCGGCACGGCCGCCCCTTCCCCGGACACGCCGACCCCGCGTCGGCGCTCCTGTGATGAGCCCGCTCCCGGCACGGGCGATCGACGGGCCTCACAGTAGGTCCGGGCACTGACAACGGCCGCCGTTCCCCGAGGCCGATTATCGGCCACATGGCGGGCATCCGGTCAGAATGGCGCAAAACAGTCAAAAGGATTCCCGGGCCAGCAACGCTCCATCGAGACGAGCCGAACGCCTCTCCCGAACCGCGCGAGGCCACCGAGACGCTGCTCACGGGGCCGAGAGAGTCTGTGCCCAGCGGGGGCGGGAAGCCGGACCTGCTCCGGCACCGATCGTTCGTGACCCGCTCGTTCGGCGTTGGACCTGGGTAGGCCACTGTGTGATGTCTGAACCGAGGGTGAGGACGCATGGGCCGGGCGGCATGCGGCGGAGCTTCTCCGCAGCAGGCGGATACCGGCTGGCCTCGTGGTGCACGGGACCCGCGGCGGTGACGCCGGTGGTGTGCGTGCACGGTGCCGGGGTCTCGAGCCGGCCGTTGCTTCCCCTGGTGGCGCGGCTGGGGGAGAGCGTTGAGACGTGGGCGGTCGATCTGCCCGGCTCCGGGCAGAGCTCCCGGCCGGCCGAGCCGCTCGGGCTCACCGCGCTCGGTGACGTGCTGGCGGACTGGCTGGAGGCGGTGGAGCTGTCGCGGGTATGCCTGCTCGGCAGCTCGTTCGGCTGTCAGGTGGTGACCGACGCCGCAGTCCGTCATCCGGGCCGGGTGCGGTCGCTGGTCCTCGTCGGGCCGACGGCCGACCCGATGGCCCGCACGTGGCCGCGCACCGTCGCGCGGTGGCTGCGCGACTCCGTCCGGGAGAGCCCGCGGATGGTCCCGCTGAACATCGCCGACTACCGCGACTGCGGCACGCGTGGCGCGCTGTTCGCGTTCCGCGAGTCGCTACGGGACCGGATGGAGGACCGCCTGCCGGCCGTCACCGTACCGACGCTGGTCGTACGGGGAGAGCACGACGTGCTGGTGCCGAGGCCGTGGGCGGAGGAGGTCACCCGGCTCGTTCCGCGGGCACGGCTGGTGACGGTGCCGGGCAGCCCGCACATGGTTCCGTTCCGCGACCCGGAGGCGCTGGCGGCCCTCGTCGCCGAGTTCGTACGGCAGGATGCCGGTGCGGGTGGATGAGCCGATGGCGAGAGTCCTGGACGGATACCCGGCGCCGACGGTGGCCGCCTCACCTGGCGCTGGTCCTCATGGCACGCACCGAGGACCTGCACGGCGATGCCGCGACCGGCGGCATTCCGGGCGGTCTCACGCAGGCCGATCTCGGAGAAGGCCGCCTTCACCGCCCTCGCGCGGCGGCGTTCAGCTCGCCGTCCCGCGGATGTCCTTCGCGGCCGGTGACGGTACCGCGTCGGTGAGGGGTTCCGGCTCGACGGTCGCGGGTTCGGACAAGTCGGCGGGCCGGCGGCGGCTCCAGGGCATGGCGAGGATGAGCAGGGCGATGACGGCGATCGAGCTCCGGGACCACCACTGGTGGTTCTGCCACCAGCCGACGTCGTTGAAGTGGGTCAGGTAGATGTAGCCGAGCCCGGCCCACAGGGCGGCGAGCCCGATCGCGGGGCGGCTGAGGCGGGTCGGCCGGGCGATGAGGAACGGGACGAACCACAGCAGGTACTGGGCGCCCATGCGCGGTGTGACGATCATGAACGCGAGCAGGATGGCCGAGGTCATGTCGATGCGGTCGGCGCGTCGCCACAGCCACATCACCGCGAGCAGCGTGGAGTACAGGACGACCTGCCCGATGCCGGCGGCGGTCGGGGCCAGCGCCCAGTTGCCGCCGGTCATCCACGCCGTCCAGCCCCACTCGCCCACGACCGGTCGTACGCCGCCGAGGTACCGGGCCACGTTCAGCAGGTCCGACCAGCCGACGTGTACGACGAGGGGCATCGTGGCCAGGAAGAACACCGGGACCACGCCGGCCATGACGATGCTGCGGAGGCGTTCGCGCCAGTCGGGCAGCAGCGCCAGCAGTGGCGGGAGCAGGATGACCGGCCACGTCCCGGCCGACAGGGCGAAGCCGAACATCGCCCCGGCCCAGCCGCCGCGCCCGTTGCGTGCCAGGACGTACGCCGCGACCAGGAAGGCGAGCGCGACCGGCTCGATCTGCCCGTGGATCACCGCGACCATCAGGGCGATCGGGTTGCAGGCGTAGGCGAACCGGGCGGCCGGGGCGTTCCGATCGCCGGCCAGCTTCCCCACCAGGGGGATCAGCGCGATGTCGGCGGCCACGGTGACCAGCCGGCCGGCGAGTTCCCAGGGCAGCCCCGCCCGCAGGCCCAGGCCGTACAGGTAGGGGATCATCGGCAGGAAGTGCCACGACCCCTGGGTGGCGAGGACCGGGTCCTGGTGCGCGAGGATCGCCTGCCCGGCCGCCTTGAAGCCATTGGCGAAGTCGAGCGGCTGCCAGGAGTCGGCGGCGGCGCTGATGAGCAGGTACAGCCGCAGGGCGATGCCGACGGCCAGCGCCGTGCGCAGCGAGGGCCGCCAGCCGCGCCACAGGGCGATGGCGGACAGGAGAAGCCCGGCGACCAGGACAGATGCGGTGATAATGGGATGGTCCATCGCTGGTCAGACTGCCACAGGTCGGCGGCGATATCGTCATTGACCTGTGGATTTACAGCCAACTCTCAGCAAGCTCTCGGGTCTCGCGCAGGCGAGTCGCCTCGCGGCCGCAACACCGACGGTGACCCTCCGGCCACGCGCCGAGGTGAGATCATGTCGCATGGCCTCCCTCCCGAGCGTCGTCCCGGCCGTGCCCGGCACCCCGGCCCGCCGGGCGGTGTTGCTCGCGGCGCTGTGCCTGCCGGCCGGATGTGCGCTGGTCGGCGGGGAGCCGTCGTACCGCGGAGGGCCCCTGCCGATCGCCACCGGAGCCGTCGACGGCGTCTACTACCGCTACGCCCGGTCGCTGGCCGCCCGGATCGGCCGTCGCCTGCCGGACGTCCGCCCGTCCGTGGACTCCACCACCGGTTCGGTGGACAACCTGAACCGCATGACCGCCGGCCGCGACCGGCTGGGCTTCGCGGCCGCGGACGCCGTGGGAGCGGCGACCACGGCCCGTACGCTCCGGTCGCTGGCCCGCCTCTATGACGACTACATCCACCTGGCCGTGGCGGGCTCCGGTCCGATCCGGTCGGTCGCGGACCTGCGCGGCCGTACGGTCTCGGTGGGCGCGACCGGCTCGGGCGTGGAGCTCGTGGCCGGGCGCATACTGAACGCCGCCGGCCTGACCTCCGGGCGGCGTCCCACCCGGGTTCGCATGGGGCTGGAGGAGTCCGCCGCCGCGCTGCGCGCCGGGCGGATCGACGCCTTCTTCTGGTCCGGAGGACTGCCGACGGCCGGGATCGAGCGGCTCGCCCGGCAGATGCCCGTCCGCCTCGTCGCGCTCGGCGACCTCGCGACGCCGATCCGCGAGCGCTACGGGCCGTACTACCGCGCGGCCGCGATCCCGGAGGGCACCTACGACCGCGTCGGCGCGACCCTTACGCTCGCTCTGGCCAACTTCCTGCTCGCCACGGCCTCCCTGGACGACGGGCTGGCCTACCGGCTGACCGAGCTCCTCATGCGCGACCGGGACTCCGTCGCCGCCGAGGTGCCCTCGGCGGAGCTCCTGGACGTGCGCGACGCCATCCAGACCGCGCCGATTCCCCTCCACCCGGGCGCCCTGCGCTACTACCGGTCCGTCAAACCGTGACGGCCGGGGAATGGTCCGCCGGGACCGCCATCGTCACCGCCAGCCCGCCTCCGTCGGCGGTGGCGATGTCCAGCCGGCCCCCGCAGGCGGCGAGCAGCGTACGCGCCACGGCCAGCCCGAGCCCGGACCCGTGCACGTTCTGGTGGCGCGGGCTGCGCCAGAACCGATCACCGATGCGGGCCAGCTCCTCCGGGGGCAGTCCGGGCCCCTCATCGGTCACCTCGATCTCGACCGGATCCCCGGCGCCGGTGACCGTCACGCTGACGACCGAGCCCGCCGGGGCGAACTTCAACGCGTTGTCGATCACCGCGTCGAAGGCGCTGCCGAGCGCGGTCGGGTCCGTGACGGTCCAGACCGGGCCGCCCCAGTCGCGCATCACGGCGATGTCCCGCTGGTCCGCGACGACCTGCCAGGCGCTGACCCGCTCCTCGACGAGCGCGGCCACGTCGAAGCGTTCCGCGGTGGCCTCGCGCTGCTCGGCCAGGGCGAGTTCGAGGAGGTCGTCGAGCACGGCGGTCAGCCGGCGCGCCTCCTGGCGGAGGTTCTGGATCTCCTCCTCACGGCCGGGCGGCAGCGCCAGGGCCAGGTCCTCCAGCCGCAGCATGACCGCGGACAGCGGGTTGCGGAGCTGGTGGGACGCGTCGGCCACGAACGCGCGCTGGCGTTCCATCGTGTCCTCCACCTTCTGCGCCATCCCGTTGAACGAGGCCGTGAGACGGCGCAGCTCGGGGGGTCCGGAGGCGCCCGTCGCACGGGCGTCGAGACGGCCGGTGGCGATGGTGTGGGTGGCCGCGTCGAGGGCCCGGACCGGGCGCAGCATCCAGGTCGCCAGGCGGTGGGCGAGCATCAGGAACAGCAGGACGGCGACGGCGGCCGCGCCGCAGAGCGCCAGCCACCGGTGCAGGACGGCGGCGCGCATCCGCTGAGTCGGCGAGACGGTCACCACGGCGCCCACGACGTCTCCGGACTGCATCACGGGCGCGGCCACCGCCAGCGGGCGGTCGCGCCAGGGCCAGATCAGGTGCGGATCGGCGCTGTGCCGTCCGGCGAACGCCTGGCGGAGGACCACCGGAATGTCACCGGAGCCGTTGCCCGCGTAGCCGGGCGTCGCGACCAGCCGGCGGCCGTTCCGGTCCAGCACCGCGGCCGAGATGCCGTACACCTGCTGGTAGCGGGTGAGCTCGGTGTTCAGCGTGGACGTGGGGATGCCCTGGGCCGCGTTACCCGCCAGCGCCGCGAAGCGCACGGTGTCGTCCAGCCGGTCCTGGAACAGCGCGTCCTGGTGCTGACGGACGATGCTCGTCCCCAGCGGGACGCCGAGGGCGAGCAGGATGCAGACCATGAGCGTGATCAGGGTCCCGATGAGTCGCGCGCGCACGGTGGGCTCAGCGTAGGGGGAGGGGGCTCTCGCCGGGCCGCTCGGGCGCCGCGACGATGCGGTAGCCGACCCCGCGTACGGTCTCGATCACGCCGGTCAGCGCCAGCTTCGACCGCAGCGACGCGACGTGCACCTCCAGGGTGCGGTGGTTGCCCTGCCAGCTGGTGTTCCAGATCTCGCTGATGAGCTGCTCGCGGCGGAAGACCACGCCGGGCTCACGGGCGAGCGTCGCGAACAGGTCGAACTCCTTGCGGGTGAGCACCACCGGCGTCCCGTCGACGCTGACGGAACGGCGCAGCCGGTCCAGCTCGATCCGGCCGCCGCACAGCGGCTGCGCCGGCCGCCGGCTCGGCGGGACCGCGCCGCCGGCGCCGCCGCCCGGGGAACGCCGCCGGCTGACGACGTGAATGCGGGCGATGAGCTCACCGACGTCGTACGGCTTCACGAGGTAGTCGTCGGCGCCCAGGTCGAGCCCGTGGATCCTGGACCGTACGTCCGCGCGTGCGGTCACCATGATCATCGGGACGTCGAGGACGGCACGGATACGGCCGCACAGGTCGAAGCCGTCCCGGTCGGGCAGGCCGAGATCGAGCAGCACCACGTCCGGGCCGCCGTCGAGGAGTTCGAGGGCGCCGCCCGCGGTGTGCGCCAGGTCGACCTCGAAGCCGTGCCGCCGGAGCACCGACGACAGCGCCGCCGCGACGTGCACGTCGTCCTCCACGACGAGCAGGCGCATGGCCTCCTCCTTCCCCCGGGAGATCGACTCTAGCGAGACGCGCGGTCCGTCCGCCGCGACCTTCGCGGACCGGACGTACGAGGCGCCCCTCCCCGGCCGGAGAGGGGCGCGTTCGCCGGTTACGCCACGGGTGCGAACTCCTCGCCTTCGGCGGTCTTCGCCGGTCCGGCCTCTCCGGCCACCTCGCGGGAGGGGCCCGCCCATCCGCTGCGGACGCCCCAGGCGTAGAACGCCAGCGACGTGACCGCGACCACGGCCATGTCCACGCCGTACGGGATGAGGTCATGCCCGCCGAACCGGGCACTGCCCAGGGCCGACAGCAGCGCCATCCAGGCGAGGTAGGCGATCAGCCAGACGCCGGCCTTCAGGTGCGGGCCGAACCCCTGGAACCGCTGCTTCCAGCCGTAGTAGAGGTAGATCGGCAGGCCGACCGCCATGATGAGGATGACCTCGCCGGTCAGCGGCCACCGCGACCAGTACATCAGCAGTGACGCGAACGCGAAGCCCGCCGGTGCGATCACCCGCAGGGCCGGCGTCCGCGTGGGCCGGGGCAGGTCCGGGCAGGTACGGCGCAGCACCGTGACGGAGACCGGGCCGGTGACGTAGGAGATGACGGTGGCCACCGAGATCACCGCGGACAGGGTGCCCCAGCCGCGGAAGAGGCACAGGAAGACGAAGGCGATGACCAGGTTGAACCACATGGCCGGCTGGGGGATGCCGTACTTCGGATGGACCCGGCCGAGGATCCGCGGGAAGTAGCCGTTCTCCTGCATGCCCTGGATCATCCGGGCGGTCGTGGCCGTGTAGGTCATGCCGGTGCCGGAGGGGGAGATGAAGGCGTCGGCGTAGAGGGTGACCGCGAGCCAGTTGAGGTTCACCGCGATCGCCAGGTCCGCGAACGGCGAGTTCAGGTCGACGCCCGACCAGCCATGGCCGAGCAGGTGGCCGGGGACCGCACCGACGAACGCCGTCTGCAGGCCGACGTACACGAGCGCCGAGATGAGGAGCGCGCCGATGAGGGCGAGCGGCACGGAGCGGCCGGGGTCGCGCGCCTCGCCGGCCATGTTGATCGGGCTCTGGAAGCCGTTGAACGCGAAGACCACACCCGAGGTCGCGATCGCGGTCAGCACCGCCGCCCAGCCGTACGGCGCGAAGCCGCCGTGGTGGGAGAAGTTGCCGCCGTGGAACCCCGACGCGATCAGCCCGACGATCGTCAGGGCCGGGACGACGAACTTGACGATCATGATGAAGCCGTTGGCCATCGCGTACAGCCGTACGGTCCAGTAGTTGATCAGAAAGTAGATGACGACCAGGAACGCCGCGATCGCGAGCCCGGTGGGATGGAGCTCCTTGCCGTCGTAGAGGCCCTTCGCCCAGTGCCACTTCCACGAGCTCATGTACTGGACGGACGCCTCGGCCTCGATCGGGATGACCGAGACGATCGCCACCCAGTTCGACCAGCCGCCGACGTAGCCGACCAGCGAGCCGTGGGAGTACTGGGCGTAGCGGACCATGCCCCCGGACTTGGGGAACAGGGAGCCGAGCTCCATGTACGCCAGGCCGATGAGCATCATGATGCCCGCGCCGATCACCCAGGCCAGGATGGCCGCCGGCCCCGCGACCTTGGCGGCCTTCCAGGATCCGAAGAGCCAGCCGGAGCCGATGATCGAGCTGAGGCCGACCATGAGGAGCGAGAACGTGCCGAGCCGCCGGTGATAGTCGCCGCCGGCTCCTGCTCGCTCCGGTGCCACGTTCGGCATGCGGGGTTACCTCTCTCTCGTCGGGTGCGGTCGGAACCGCAGAGGCCTCGCGCGCGATTGAGATGAGGGTGCTCCCGGCCGTGGAGACGGGCCAAGGTCTTTGAGCTAGATCTGAGGTTCGGGCCCGGCGACCCCTCGCAGCCGCTGCCAGTACGGTGTCGAACGACCGTTCACCACTTTCTCCAGCGTTGGGAGAGCGCCATGAACACCGCCACGACCGGTTCGACCCCGGCGCGCTGCGGCGTGGTCGGCGGCGGCCGGATGGGCGCCGGCATCGTGCACGCCCTGCTCCTCGCCGGTGCGGAGGTCGTGCTCGTCGAGCGGGACGAGGAGGCGGAGGCCGCCGCGCGCAAGCGGGTGGAACACTCCGTGGCCGGCAGCGTCGCCCGCGGCCGGCTCGACGACCCGGAGCCGGTGCTCGCCCGCCTGACGACCGCGACCGACGTCGCCCGGCTGGCGGACGCGGCGCTCGTCATCGAGGCGGTTCCGGAGGATCTCGACCTCAAGCTCGACACTCTCCGGAGGGTCGCGGAGCACGTCGCCGGCGACGCGGTGATCGCCAGCAACACCAGCAGCATCTCGCTGGAGGTGCTCGCCGACGCGGTGCCCGGTCCGGAGCGGGTCATCGGGCTGCACTTCTTCAACCCCGTGCCGGCCAGCAAGCTCGTCGAGGTGGTGCTGGGCGGCCGGACCTCGGCCGACCTCCGGGCCCGCGCCGAGGGGTGGGTACACGAGTGGGCCAAGACCCCGGTGACGGTGCGGAACTCCCCGGGCTTCGCGAGCAGCCGGCTGGGCGTGGCCATCGGCCTGGAGGCGATCAGGATGCTCGAGGAGGGCGTCGCCACGGCAGAGGACATCGACGCGGCGATGACCCTGGGCTACGGCTTCCCGATGGGACCGCTCCGGCTCACCGACCTCGTCGGGATCGACGTGCGCCTGGGCATCGCGCGCTATCTGGAGAGCGAGCTCGGACCGCGGTTCACGCCGCCCCGGCTGATGGTCGACACGGTCGAACGCGGCGAGCTGGGCCGCAAGAGCGGCCGCGGCTTCTACGACTGGCCGGAGGAATCATGAGTGAGCGAATCGACGGGCAGGGCGCGCCCGGTCCCTCTTCGGACGAAGGAGGACTCTCGAACGAACGGCCGTCCGTGCGGGTGGAGGAGAGCGACGACCGGCTCGTCGTCATCCTCGACCGGCCCGAGGTGCGCAACGCGATCGACGCGGCGATGGTCGACAGCCTCCACGGCGTCTGTGCCGGCCTCGAACGCGATCCACGGCCCGCGATCTTCACCGGCGGGCCCGACATCTTCGCCGCCGGCGCCGACATCGCACAGCTGAAGGAGCGGGGCCGCCTCGACGCCCTCGCCGGCATCAACAGCGGCCTCTTCGACCGGATCGCGCGGCTGCCGATGCCGACGGTCGCGGCGGTGTCGGGACCGGCCATCGGCGGGGGCGCCGAACTCGCCTACGCCTGTGACTTCCGGATCGGCACGCCACGAGCCAGGTTCGGCAACCCGGAGGGACAGCTGGGCATCCTCGCGGCGGCCGGCGCGGCATGGCGTCTGCCGGAGCTCATCGGCGAGCCGCTCACGAAGGAGATCCTGCTCGCCGGCCGGACCCTGAACGCAGAGGACGCGCTGGCCGTACGGCTGCTCAACGAGGTGGTCGAGCCGGACGCCCTCATGGACACCGCGCACGCCTGGGTGGACCGCATCCTGCGGAACGCGCCGCTCGCGGCGAGGCTGACCAAGGCGGCGCTGCACGCGCCCCGTGACGCGCACCCGGCGTTCGACGACGTGATCCAGGCGGTGTTGTTCGAGACCGAGGAGAAGCATCGGCGCATGAACGCGTTCCTCACCCGGCGGCACAAGGAGTGAGCGAGGGCCCGGTTCACCACAGCGCCCACAGCAGCGCCGCGGAGACCAGGCCCGCGACCACGACCGCGCCCGCCATGGCCGCGGTGACACGCCACGACAGCGCTCGTCCCACCATCACCATCGACGGGACGCTCAACGCCGGCAGGGTGATCAGCAGCGCGCCCGCCGTGCCGGCGCCCAGCCCGGCCGCGGCCAGAACGACCGGGATCTCCCCGCCTGTCGGAATCACCAGCAGGGTGCCGATCACCGCGCACACCACCACCGCGAGAACGCCCAGCCGGGCGCCCAGACCGGAGAAGTCCGACAGCCAGCCGCTGAGCGCGCCGACCACCAGGACCACGATGACGTACTCCGGAAGCAGGACCAGCGCGAACCTGGTGAGCGACCGCAGGTAGCGCATCGGGAACTCCCGCAGCCGGACCGGATCCGGCTGCGCCGGCGGCAGCGCCCGTCCGTCGGCCGGCCGGCCCACCAGCGCGCTCACCCCGAACACCAGCAACGCCCCGACGACGATGCGCACGACGCCGAACTGCCACGGCGCGACGAGGAACAGGAACACCAGCACGGCGGGGTTCAGCACCGGGTTCCCCACCCAGTAGGCGAGGCTCGCCGGAACCGCCGCTCCGCGTTTGCGCAGGCCCACCACGACCGGAGCCGTGCAGCAGGTGCACATCAGGCTCGGCAGCGACGCCACACCGCCGGCGAACGCCTGACCGAGCCGGGATCGGCGGTTCATCACCGCCAGCAACCACGTCCTCGGGACCAGGGCGTCGATCGCGGCGGCCGCCAGCACGGCCACCAGCGCCGCACGCCACACCGCCTGGAAGTACGTTGTCGTGAACTCCCACGCCCCCGACCACGACGGCGCCGTCCCCGGATCACCCGACGCCGCGAAGATGGCGCCGCCCGGCCACGTGTGCGTCCGGCCGAGACCGCTCGCCTTGTCCGCGTACGGCAGCCACTTCGCCCAGAGAAGGCCGCTCACGAGCACGACCGCGAGCACGCAGACTCCGGCCAGTCCGGTGCGTACGCCGCGGCGCGAGTCTCCTCGGGTCTGGTCTGCCGGGTCGAGCGTTGTCATGCCAGGGATCATCCCCGCGTTCCGGGCGATCGGCCAGTGCCACCGGCCCGCGCACCGACGTAGCGGTCACGAGATCGCGACCGGCCGCCGCGCACGTGTTGACGCGAGTACGGCGGAGGCTATATGAACAGTCATGTTCTTGGCGAACATCGATGTTCATAGAAGGTGGAGTGAGCTGGTGTCACCGCGATCCCCCACCGCGAGGAGCCGTCCCATGCGCAGGAGATCACTGATCGGGGGCGTTCTCGTCCTCGCCGGGCTCACCGCCGCCTCCGCTCCGGTCCGTGCCGCCGCCTCCGCCTCCGTACCCACTATGCGGAGCGGTCACGGCATCACCGTGACCGCCGAGCACCAGGTGGACGCCCGGCGCATCGACCTGACGGTCACCAGCACCGCCGTCGCCGGACCCCATGACGTCCACGTCCTCCTGCCTGCGGACTACCGCCCGGCCGAGCGCTACCCCGTGCTCTACCTGCTGCACGGCGCGCTGGACGGGCCCGGCTCGTGGCTGACCAATGGCGACGTGGAGCGCATCACCGCCGGCCGGCCGCTGATCACCGTCGTTCCGGACGGCGGGCTCAAGGGCTGGTACACCGACTGGGCGCATCCGCGCGACGCCGCCCCGCAGCAGTGGGAGACCTTCCACATCGACCAGCTCATCCCGTTCGTGGACGACAACCTCGCCACGGTCGCGAGCCGGAACGGGCGGGCGATCGCCGGGCTGTCGATGGGCGGGTTCGGCGCGATGCGCTACGCGGCCCGGCATCCGGACCTGTTCGCGTACGCGGCCAGCTTCTCCGGGGCGCTGGACCTGCTCAACCCGGCGGTGCGCGCGACGATCGTGGCCGAGGAGCTCGGCGTCGTGCCGAACTCCGGCCCACCGGCCGCGGCCGACGCGATCTTCGGGTCGCCGCTCATCGGCCTCGACGGCGGGTGGCGGGCGGCCAGTCCGGCGCGGAACGTCGCGCCGCTGCGCGGCATGGGCCTGGCGATCTACACCGGCGGCGGTTCGATCAGCGATCCCTTCAGCGGATTCGTGGAGAGCAACATCCGCGACACCGCCTGGGCGATGCACCGGTCGCTGGACGCCGCGGGCATCCCGCACTTCTTCGACGACTACGGCGACGGCCGCGGCTATGGGCCGGGGCGCTGCGACGGTAACCACGATTTCGGCTGTTGGAAGAACGACCTGGTCAACGTGCTGCCGCGTCTCCTGGCCGCCGTCTCTCACCCTTGAGGAGCTCAGTGAACGACCCGACCACGCACCGCCTGGCCGACCGCCGGATTCTGATCACCGGCGCGGCCCGGGGCATCGGTGCCGCGCTGGCCCGCCGCCTGCATGAGCGCGGCGCGCGCCTCGCTCTGGCCGGGCTCGAACCGGAGCTGCTGGAGAGCGTCGCGGCGACCTGCGGCGACGCTCCCTGGCGGCACTGCGACATCGCCGACCGGACGGGGGTCGAGGCGGTGATCGGCGACCTGGCCGCCGAGCTCGGCGGACTCGACGTCATCGTGGCGAACGCCGGCATCGCCGCCCAGTGGCCGGTCCTCGACGGCGACCCGGAGGTGCTGGAGACGACACTGCGTGTCAACGTGCTCGGCACGTACCACACGCTGCGCGCCGCCGGCCGTCACATCTCCCACCCCCACGGGTACGCCCTGGCGGTCGCCTCGCTCGCCGCCGCCGTCCACGCGCCGCTGCTCGGCGCGTACAGCGCGTCGAAGGCGGCGGTCGAGGCGCTCGGGGACACCCTGCGGATCGAGCTGCGGCACACCGGCGCGAAGGTCGGCGTCGCCTACTTCGCCGAGCTGGACACCGAGATGACCCGGCGCGGCTTCGGCACCCGCGCCGCCGCCGCGATGAAAGGGCACCAGGGCACCTTCACCGGGGTGACGCCCCTGCGAGCGGGCGTCGACGCGCTGGAGCGCGGGATCGCCCGCCGGTCCCGCCGCGTGTACGCCCCCCGCTGGGTCGGGCCGGTGCTGGTCGCGCCCGGCGTCGCCCAGCGTGTCGTCGAGAAGGCCGTACGCTCACGCCTCCCGGCCGCGCTGGAGATCGCGCGTGGCGAGCGTCCGCCCTTCACCACCGACCAGCCATGAGCGAACACGCGCCCCTGGTCGCCCCGCCGGACGAAGGAGGATCCGTGAGTGGCCGGATCACGCCGGGCGGGGTGAGTCTCCTGGCCAGGGCGGTCGCGTACGGGGCGGGCCGGCGCGTCGGCACCGGTCCGGTGCGGCTCTTCCTGGTGCTCGGCCGGCACCGCCGGCTGTTCACCGGGTGGCTGCACTTCGCCGGCCGGCTGATGCCGGGCGGGCTGCTGCCGCGTCGCGAGACCGAGCTGGTCATCCTGCGCGTCGCTCACCTGTGCGGCTCGGCGTACGAGGTCGCGCACCACACGCGGCTGGGCCGGGCCGCCGGGCTGGGCGAGGCGGACCTGCGCCGGGTGGCCGAGGGCCCCGCCGCGGACGGATGGTCGGCCCGCGAGCTCGCGCTGCTGCGCGCGGTGGACATGCTGCACGCCGAGCGTGACCTGGACGACGCCGCGTGGGCGGAGCTGGGGCGTCACCTGGACGAGCGGGAGCGGATCGAGCTGTGTCTGCTCGCCGGGCACTACGAGATGCTGGCCACGGTCATCCGGACGCTGCGGATCGATCCGGATCCGCCCCGCCGCCGATCAGCCCGCGCAGCAGCCGCATCAGCGGTTCGCGCAGGGTGGGCAGCTCGCCGTCGCGGCCGTGGACCAGCTCGGAGGCCACCAGCTGGCTGACCGCCCCGACCATCATCCGTGCGGCGAACACCGGGTCCGGCAGCCGCTGCCAGGAGGGATCGTCGGCGAAGTTGTCCGTCAGGCTCTGGACGAAGCGCTCCTGCACGACGAACCGCTTGCGCTGGGCCTCCGGTCCGGCGGCGTACGACTCCAGGAAGAACACCCGGGCGAACGCCGGCTCGGCGGCGAGCGTGCCGAGGTAGATCTCCAGCGCACGGTCGAAGCACACCCACGCCCCCTCGGCGCGGGACAGCTCCTCCTCGAAGAACCGCTCCAGCACCAGCGCGCTCCGGTCCAGCACGGTCAAGAAGCAGTCTTGTTTTCCGGAGAAGTGCTGGTAGAACGTCTCGCGCGAGACCCGGCTCCGCTTGAGCACGTCCGCCACCGAGGTGTGGGCGTAGCCCTTCTCCGCGACGGACTCGGCCATCGCCTGCAGCATGCGCCCGCGCTGCGAGGTGCGTACGGCGTCGCGGGACAGATGGTGCCGCCCTCGAGGCAACGTCGCGTACGGACCACGTTCGTCCACCCGGCCAGCCTAGAGCCTGACTCGAAGTCCTGTCCCGTGTGTCAGACGTCGTCGGGAGGCCCGGCCGCGTGCGGGCCGGTACTGCCGCCCGACCGGTGGTCAGCCGATGTGCGGCGACCGCCGGAGAGGCCTGGCACACCGAGTGACGACGGGTACGGCCTGGGCGAGGTTCGAGTAGATCGGGAAGGCCTGGTCGAAGCCGGTGATGCGCAGCAGCCGGCGCACATTGGGACGCGGCCCGGCCAGGGCGACGGCGCGCCCGCACGCGTCCGCCCGCCGTCGTACGGCGACGAGCACCCTCAGCCCCGAGGCGTCGCAGAACGAGACGCCGGACAGGTCGATGATCAGCGGCATGGCCTTGTCGTCCAGGACGGCGGCGATCCGGTCGCGAAGACCGGACGTGGTCGCGATGTCCAGCTCGCCGGAGAGCGCCAGGACGGTATGACCGCGTATCGAGCGGCCGGACAGGCCCACCCCGATGGTGTTGTGGTGCATCGATGGTCTCCGAATCGAATGCCGGGCTCCAGCCGGACGGACCGGCCGGGGCTCGGAGGAAAAAGTCGTGTCAGGTGCGTCGTCCACGTGGTCAGGACGCGGGCCGCACCGCAGGTCGGGCCCGGTGGGCAGGACGACGTCGGGTGGTGGAGCCGAGACGATCGGTGAGGCCTGTCACCCCTGGACGGTCATCGCATCAACGCGCTGCGGCGTCACGGTTGCCAACCCGCTGGCCTGCTCTGATGAGGCCGAAGTAGTGAGATGTCGGGGCCGGCGCCGGCTTGTTGGTGAGCGCGCGGAAAATCCTCGACTGCCATCGACCCTACCCCAACGGAGGCGACCCTGTCCTCACGAACCGGCCGCGAAGCCCCCGGGGGTACGGCCCGGACCCAGTCATCCGGTGTCCGTCACGCGGCGCAAGGGCGCGCCGACCGCGTGCAGGTGGCGGAGGACCTGGCCGTAGGAGCCGAGGACGCTGCTCTCGTGGTACGTCAGGCCATGGTGTCCGCAGTGGGCGCGGACGAGCTCCTGGGCCCGGCGGAGGCTGGGCCTGGGCATGCTGGGGAACAGATGGTGTTCGATCTGGTAGTTCAGCCCGCCCAGCACGAAGTCGACGAACCGGCTGCCGCGGATGTTCCGCGAGGTGAGGACCTGGCGACGCAGGTAGTCCAGCTTGTCCGTCTCGCGTACGGTCGGCATGCCCTTGTGGTTCGGCGCGAACGCGCATCCCATGTAGAAACCGAACACGCACTGGTGGACGACGAAGAAGACCAGCGCCTGCACCGGGGTCAGCACGACCAGGAGCGCGGTGAGGTAGCCGGCCAGGTGGGTCCCCAGCAACAGCGCTTCCACCGGCTTGGACCTGTTCCTGCCCATGTCGTCGCCGAACAGGGCCCGCACACTCGCGACGTGCAGGTTGACGCCTTCGAACAGGAGCATCGGAAAGAACAGGTACGCCTGGTGGCGCGCCAGCGCCCGGGCCGCCCACCGGCGGCGGGCCCGCACGTGATCCGAGGTGAAGGCGATCGCGCCGTTCGTGACGTCCGGGTCCCGGAACTCGTGGTTGGGGTTGGCGTGATGGCGGTTGTGCTTGGTCACCCACCAGCCATAGCTCAGCCCGATCAGCAGGTTCCCGTGGAGCAGCCCGAGCAGGTCGTTGACCCGCCTGGAGCCGGCGATCTGGCGATGACCGGCGTCGTGCCCGACGAACGCGATCTGGGTGAAGACGATGCCGAGGAACGCGGCGACGAACATCTGCCACCACGAGCGCCCCAGGAGCACGAACACCGCACCGGCGAGCCCGAGGGCCGCCAGGTTGGCCGCGATCTTAACCGCGTAGTAACCGGGCCGGCGTTCCAGCATCCCGGCGTTCTTGACCTGCCTGGCCAGGACCGCGTAGTCGCTGCCACGGGCGGCGCTCTCCTCGTCACCGGCCGATCGCAGAGCGTTGGACGTCATCGACTCTCCTTCGGAAAGCAGGTGCGGACCACAGCGCCAACGCGCACAACGGGGCACCGCATCTCTGAGTTCCCCACCTGGGAGCCGCCTGAAGCGCCGAAGGCCGGTCCAGCGAGTACGCCTACTCCGTGTGATAACGTGCCTGCTAGTTGCAGTTGTGGTTCCCTAGACCTTGGTGCGCCTGCAGGCTCTGACCTCCAGGCGCATTTTCGTTTTTCCGGACCTTTCCGAATCGGGTCCGAATCGGGTCCGGGTCGGGGTCATCGCAGCGACGGGAGCCCGTAAGGCGCGCGCTCCGTCATCACCCCAGAAAGAAGAAGAAGATCATGAGCACTGGCACCGTGAAGTGGTTCAACGCGACTAAGGGCTTCGGCTTCATCGAGCCCGACGAGGGCGGCGCCGACGTTTTCGCCCACCAGTCGAACATCATGACCCAGGGCTACCGCGAGCTCCACGAGGGGCAGAAGGTCACGTTCGACATCACGCAGGGCCAGAAGGGCCCGCAGGCGGAGAACATCGTTCCCTCCTGACTTCTGGTCGCGAGCGCCGGTCCGTACCCCTGGGGGCGCGGACCCGGTGCCCCGCGCCGTGTCCAGGCCCGCATGGGCGCCTGGACGAGCACATGGTCCCCGGCTCAGCCGTTAGCCCCGGGCCCGCGGGGCTTCGGCTCCCGGACACGAGTAGCATGCGCGACACGGCGGGGTTGTCGGCTATGGAGATGAGTGGGTTCTGGTGGCGGAAGTCGATCCCGGATCCGGGCAGTCGCCGATGTGGCCGGATCGAGGCGGAGACGTGCGCCGGCCCTCACTCGACCTGCGAACCGATGTTCCGCACGCGGCTCGCCTGTACGACTACTTCCTGGGCGGCAAGGACAACTTCGCCGCCGACCGGGAGGCCGCCGCCAGGGTGTTGGAGATCTTTCCCGGCATGGCCGTCGGCGCCCAGGCCAACCGCCGCTTCCTGGGGCGCGCGGTGCGGTTCGCGGCGGATCTGGGCATCCGCCAATATCTGGACATCGGTACGGGCATCCCGGCGGCCGGCAACACTCACGAGGTCGCCCAGTCGGTGGCCGCCGACTCCCGTGTCGTCTACGTGGACAACGACCCGATCGTGCTGACGCACGCGCGTGCCCTGCTCCGGGGCACCGCCGAGGGTCGCACCGCCTACCTGGACGCCGACTTCCGCGACCACCGGCGGATCCTCTCCGCGCCCGAGACGGCCGACCTCATCGACTTCGACCGGCCGGTGGCCCTGCTCACCGTCGCACTGCTGCACTTCATCCCCGACGAGGACCGGCCGGGGGAGATCCTCGAACGCTACAAGGCGGCTTTGGCGCCCGGCAGCGTGATGATCCTGTCGCACGCCACCGCCGACCTGGTGGACGACCCGGAGGCGTCCCGGGCCGTGGTGGGCAGCTACACCGGCGCCGGGGTGAGCCTGACCGTCCGTTCCCGGGAGCGGGTCGAGGAGTTCTTCGCCGGGTGGGACCTGGTCGAGCCGGGCATCGTCCCGGTCTCGGAGTGGCGCCCGGACGGGAATCTCCACGACGCCGCCCTGACGCCCGCCCAGGCAGGCGCCTTCGCGGGCGTGGCGGTCAAGCGGGCCGGGCACTGACCGCCCGGGCCCGGCGAGTTCGATGGCGGTGGCGCTGCCTCCCGGGCGCGTCCCGCGAGCCCTGATCGGACGGTGTTCCGCCAGGTCGCCGGTGGGAGAAGCCGCCGCCGCGCGTCGGTGTCCTCGGCGACGATCCGGCACGGTGGCGGTGAGGACGGCCGCCTTGTAGTCCGGATGGCTTGTAGTCCGGATGGACGGTGGCCTCCTCGTCGGCGAGGAGACGGGTGCCGAACTGCGCACCGCCCGCGCCGAGGGCAGCGTCGCGGCCGGTCCCGCACCGTCCGCGATGCCGCCGGAGGCAACGGGCGGGCGTGTCCGGTACGGCCGTCACCACGGCACGCACCAGCACCTGCGCTGGTCACCATGGCCGGCGGCGGACCTCCCGCCTCGGCGCCGACCACGATGAGCCCGTCGACGCCCGAGCCGACGGCCTTGCGGGCCACGGGCATCGCCGGGCCCGGCAAAATCGCGGGAACCAGTGCGTGATCGGGTGGTTGCGGACAGTATGGGGCCATGGCCTTCTCTCTGATGCCCGGGTACGACCACATCAACGTGGTCGCCGATCTCGATCCGGTCGTGGCGATGCGCGACAAGGACCTCGGCGAGCGGATGCGGACGTACCCCCGGTTCATCACCGGAGGCGGGCCCGACTTCGGGTTCGCGATTCAGTCCGGGACCACCTGGCGCATCGGCTCCGTCGGCGGAGACGATCCGTACGGGGCCCGGATCGGCTTAGCCAGCCACCTGCGCATCGAGTCGAGAGAGCGCGAGACCGACCCGGAGGTCCGGCGCGCGATGATGGCGGCGGCCGGCAAGCTCGACCCCGAGTCCGGCGAGCAGCTCGCCAAGGACGAGTGGGAGATCGGGAGCAGTCGCTACCGGCTCATCCGGGTCGAGAAGTTCATCCTCCTCGGCGACCGGGTGATGGAGCCGCCCAGGCCCACCGACGTCGACCCGCCCTCCTCCGACGCCGCTCTCCTGCAGGGCCACCCCATCGAGCCGCTCGCGCCGGCCGGGGTGTGGGAGGCGCGAATGAGGTTGAACCTGGTCGCCTGGGTCCCTCCGCTCCCCGAGCCGGTGCCGGAGATGGTGGTGGCCGAGGCGCGGTATGCGATCCGCACCCACCCCGGAGTGATTCTTCTGCCGCCCGAGTTCAACGTGGTGGAGTTCGAGGGCGACAGCATCCGCAGGATCACCGGTGCGGACGGCCCCGACCGGGCCCGCACCAACCTGGCCTTCCACTTCGTCGAGGCGCTGCCCCGGCTCCGTGAGTGGGATGGCGATCCCGCCACACCCGGCGAACTCGCCGAGTGGAAGAAGGCCGCCGAGCAGGTCGAGGCCTCACCCGGACCCGTGTTCGAGGTGCTGGGGCGGCGCTATTGCATCGTCCGCGTCTCGCGCATGATGCGGCTCGGCCGGGACGGTCCCGAAGGCCCACGCCCGTCGGACCAGGATCGCTACGGATGGCCCCGGAACCCCCAGCCCCAGCCCTGACGCGGAGCGGCCGGACGCGGTACGGGAGAGTTCCCCGCGGCCGTACCGCGTCCCGGGCCGCCCTACCGCTCGTATCGCCTGAGAGCGTCCGGGGTGACCGGCGTGAAGAAGTTGACCAGGTTGCCGTCCGGGTCCCTGAACAGCAGCGATCGGTTTCCCCAGGGCTGTGTCGTGGGCTCGTTCACGAAATCGACGTCGAACCGCCTGAGCTGCTCGTACTCGCGGTCGACGTCCTCGACGCGGAACTCGATGATCACGCTCTGGTTGGCCGCCGGCCGGGGCGCGTGCGCGCCGAGCCCCCGCACCGTCCGGGAACTCGCGAAGGCGATCGTGCCGGCGGGGGTGATGATCTCGGCGAAGTCGTCCGTGAACCGCTTCGCCGTCCGGCCCGTGGCCTTCTCGTAGAACTCGACGATCCGGTGGAGGTCGTCGGTGATGACGCGGATCGAAGCGAAGTTCATGGTGGCGTGCTCCCGTGGGTTCTGAGTGGTCATGCGGCCAGACGGTAGGCCGAATACTGGACAGAAACCGTCCACTATTCGCGAGAGACTTGCCGATATGAGTCGTCCTACCGCTCGGGTGCTCGCACTCCTCGAGATCCTCCAGGCGGGCGGTGTCCACACTGTCGCGAGCCTCGCCGAGCGGCTGAGCGTGGACGCGCGCACGGTCCGGCGCTACATCGACCATCTGGTCGACCTCGACGTGCCCGTCGAGTCGGTGCGCGGCCGG
The DNA here is from genome assembly GCF_042429965.1 of Actinoallomurus acaciae. Classification (NCBI taxonomy): domain Bacteria; kingdom Bacillati; phylum Actinomycetota; class Actinomycetes; order Streptosporangiales; family Thermomonosporaceae; genus Actinoallomurus; species Actinoallomurus acaciae. The sequence goes on along the minus strand of NZ_JBHLZP010000011.1, from coordinate 21,697 downwards.
TACGGGGGCTACCGGCTCGCGCCCGGATACCGGATGCCTCCGCTGATGCTGACCGATGACGAGGCACTGGCCGCGCTGCTCGGCCTGATGACCGTACGGCGGACCGGGCTCACCACGACGTCGGCCGTGGCCGCGGACACCGCCACCGCCAAGCTCCGCCGGGTGCTGCCCCGACCGCTCGGCCGGCGGTTGGCCGCGCTGCTCGCGACGACGCGGTTCACCGCGCCGGCCGATGACGCCGTCACCGGCCCGGGCGGACGTGTCCTGCTGACTCTCGCCGAAGCCGCCTGGGACCGGAACCCGGTCGAGATGCGATACAACGCCCGCGGCGAGCGGCGCAGCCGACGGACCGTTCACCCGTACGGCCTCGTCGCCCACTCCGGCCGGTGGTACGTCGCCGGCGCGGATTCGATCAGCGGAGAGGTGCGGACGTTCCGGGTCGATCGGATCGAACACCTGCGGGTGCTGTCCGGCACCTTCGATCAGCCCGAGGGCTTCGACGCCGCGGCTCACGTGCTGACCGGTCTCGCGCGGACTCCGTGGGCGCATGAGGTCACGCTCCGCGTTCAGGCGACTCTCGATCGCATCCGGTCGCGCTTTCCTGAGGGGCTCGCGATCGTCGAGGAGATTCCGCCGACGGGGGACGAGCCGGCTCGGGACGAGGGCTGGTTCCGCGTGCGGCTCCGCGCCGAGCGGCTGGAGTGGATCCCGCCCCTGCTCGCCGCGCTGGACCGCCCGTTCGTGATCGAACAGCCGAGTGAACTGCGCGGGCTCGTGGACGATCTGGCGCGGCGCCTCGCCGGGTACGCGGCCGCCGCACCGGGCCGATGACCCGCCGGCCGGGGGCATCGGAGTGGGCTCATCAACGTCTCAACTAGGTGTAGACAGGATATTAAACCGGGTCTGACCAGCGGGGAGGTGTCAGATGGGGGCGGACGGGGTGTTGTCGGGCCGGGCCCCGCCCGATGGGGCGGAGATCCTCCATGAGAGCGAACGGACGCGTGTCACGCGTCTCTTCTTCGCCGGGCTCGCCGTTGTGCGCAAGGAGCCCCTGGGACCGGACGCCCAGCGGCGGCTGTGGCACGAGCGGGCGATCCTCGAACGGCTGCGCGGCGCCGCAGGGGTCCCCCGGTTGCTGGAGGCGCCGCGATACCCGGGGGCGATCGTCTCGGCGGACGTCGGCGGTGTGTGCCTGGCCGGCCTGGCGAAGCCGGTGGCGGTCGATGACCTGATCGAGCTGGCGGTGAAGCTGGCCCGGGCGGTGGCGGAGGTGCATCGGCGGGGTGTGGTGCACCGGGACATCACGCCGGCGAACATCGTCATCTCCCGCGAGGGTGACCCGTGCCTCGTGGACTTCGCCCTGGCGTCGTCGTTCGCCGAGATCCGTCCCGAGTTCACGCACCACACCGAGATCCTGGGGACGCTGGAGTACCTGGCGCCGGAGCTGACCGGGCGTACCGGCCGGCCGGTGGACCAGCGCGCCGACCTGTACGCGCTGGGTGCGACGTTGTACGAACTGGCGACGGGTGAGCCGCCGTTCGGTTCCGGCGACCCGCTGCGGCTCACGCATGATCATTTGGCTCGTGTGCCGGTGCCGCCCGTGGCGGTGAACCGGGCCGTGCCCATCCCGTTGTCCGAGATCATCATGCATCTGCTGGAGAAGGAACCGGACAACCGGTACCAGGCGGCGGAAGGCGTGGTCTACGACCTGGAGCGGTTGCGGGAGGCGGGCCCGGCTTCGGCGGCCGCGCTGCGGGTCGGCGAGCATGACTTCCCGCTGCGGCTGCTTCCGCCGTCCAGGCTGGTGGGCCGTGACGCCGACGTGGCGGCGCTGGAGGCGGCGTTCGAGGAGGCGCTGACGGGCCGGTGCTCCGCGGTGTTCGTCGGAGGGGCGCCGGGAGTGGGCAAGACGGCGCTGGTCGATGAGCTGCGGCCGGTGGTCACGGGCCGCGACGGCTGGTTCGTGACGGGCAAGTTCGACCAGTATCGGCGGGACCTGGAGTTCGACGCGGTCGAGCAGGCGTTCCGCGCGTTGGGCCGGCTGCTGCTGGCCGAGCCGGAGGACGAGCTGGCCGAGGTCCGCCGGCGGATACTGCGGGCGGTCGGACCGAACGCGGGCCTGCTGACCGCCGTGGTGCCGGAGTTCGCGGCGCTGCTGGGGAAGCCGCCCGAGCCGGGAGATCCGCTGACCGCCCAAGTGCGGGCGCAGCGGATGGCGGTGGACGTTCTGCGCGTGGTCGCCTCACGGAAACGGCCGGTGGCGGTGTTCATCGACGACCTGCAGTGGGCGGGGCGAACGCCACTCGGCTTCGTCGACATGATGCTGGGCGAGACACCTGTCGACGGCCTGCTGCTGGTGGGCGCGTACCGGGAAGGCGATGTGGCCCACTCGCTGGCGGCGCCGCTGTCCCGATGGCGTGAACAGTCCGACGTACGGCACCTGAGGCTGGTCAACCTGCCGAGGTCCGGCGTGATCGCCATGGTCGCGGAGATGCTGCACGTGGACCCGGCCGTGTCGGCGGACCTGGCGGAGGCGATCAGTCCGTACACGTCCGGCAATCCGTACGAGACGGTGGAGCTGCTCAACACGCTGCGACGCGGCGGCGCGTTGACGGCGACGGCCGCCGGATGGCGGTGGGACGTGGATGCCGTGCGTGCTCAGCTGGGCCGGACCGAGGTGACCGGGCTGCTGGCGGCCCGGGTCGAGGACCTGCCGACACGGTCGCGGCAGGTGGTGGAGGCGATGGCGTGTCTGGGCGGGCGCGCCGAGCTGACCGTGCTGCGGACCGTCATCGCCGCACCGGCGGGTGTGGTGGAGAAGGCGCTGGCGCCCGCCCTCGACGATGGCCTTCTGACGCCGGAGCCCGGAACACGCCAGGCGGTGCGGTTTCGTCACGACCGGATCCGGGAGGTGGTCCTGGAGGGGCTGGATCCGCGCCGGCGGCGCGCTCTCCAGCTGACCATGGCGCGTCGGCTCGCGGAGGTGCCGGGATGGTTCGCGGTCGCGGCGGGACAGTACATGCCGGTGGTCGACGCGGTCGACGACCCCGCGGAGCGACGCGAGGTGGTGGAACTGCTGCGGCGCGCCGCCGGCCAGGCGATCCTGATCGGGGACTACGCGCTGATGAACGCGCTGCTGACGGCGGCGCTGCGGCTGATCGACCCGCGCCGGACGGCAACGCTGATCCAGGTGTACACCGGCCGTCATCTCGCGCTGTACAGCATGGGGCGCCTGGACGAGGCGGACGAGGACTACCGCACGATCGAGGCGCTGTGCACCACTGCCCTGGAACGCATCGATGCGACGTGCGTCCAGGTGAGAAGCCTGACCCATCGGAACTGCCTGGCCGAGGCGCTCGACCTGGGCATGCGGACGCTCCGTGAGCTCGGCATCGCCGTCCCGGCCGCGGACCGCTTCTCCGCCGGGCTCGACAGCCAGTTCGGCCATCTGTACCGGTGGCTGGACCACACCGAGGGCGGCGCCGGGTCCGCCTGGCGGGACATCACCGATCCCCGGCTGCTCGCCGTGACCTGTGTGATCAACGCGCTTCTGCCGGCGAGCTACTTCGTCGCCGACCAGGACATGCTCGCGTGGATGAGCCTGGAGGCGCTGCGAATCTGGCTGGCGAACGGCTCGGCCCGTACGCTCCTCGGCCCGGCGATCCACGTCGGCTTCTCGGCCGTGGGGCTGCGCGGTGACTACGCCGCCGCGTACCAGGTCGCACGGCGGATCCTGGCGCTGGGCGAGGCCCGCGGCCACGAGCCCGACACGTCACAGGCGCGCTTCCTGTTCGCCTTCCTGAGCTGTTGGTTCGAGCCGATCGAAAACGGCGTCCAGGCGGTCCGGCAGGCCCGTGAGGGGCTGATCGCCGGGGGCGACCTGGCCAACGCCGGATACACCTACGTGCCGGCCCTGCAACACCTGCTGGATTGCGCGCCCTCGCTGGACACCTGCGTCCTCGAACTGGAGGCGGGGCTGGCCTTCATGCGGCGTACCGGGAGCGAGCAGATCGCTCAGGGACTCGACAGCTATCGGTGGCTGGTGGGCGTGCTGCGCGGCGGAAGCCCCGAGGTGGCCGGTGAGGCGACGCCGGACCGGTACGCCGGCAACCTGGTGGCGCTCTTCCAGGCGCACGTCAACCGCGCGATCGCCGCCGCGATCTTCGATGATCTGGCCGATCTGACGCGGCACACCGCGGCGGCGATGCCTCTGCTGCTCCCGGGCGAGTATGCGGCCGCCGTGGCCCGCATGCTGCGCGGCCTGGCCCTTGCCGGGCAGGCGCGTCACAGCCACGGTGACGAGCGCGGCGGTCTGCTGTCGGAGCTGGATGAGGTGACGCGGTGGCTGGCCGCCCGCGCCGTGGACGCTCCGGCGAACTTCCTGCACCTGCTGCGGTTGGTCGAGGCCGAGCGTGCCTGGGCGGCCGGGGATTTCCGCACCGCGGCCGTCGCCTTCGACGCCGCCCGGCGCGAGGTCGCCAAGCATCGGCGCCCGTGGCATCAGGCCCTGATCACCGAACGTGCGGCCCGCTTCTGCCTCGCGCACGGTGTCGAACACGCCGGCTACGAGCTTCTCCTGCAAGCGCACCGGCAATACCTCGAATGGGGCGCCACCGCGAAGGTCGCCCAGCTCGACTGGGCGTACCCGCGTCTGCGGCCGCGGCGCGAAACGACCGCCGGGCCCGGCGGGGACCGCCCCGGTGACGCCCTCCGTCAGCCGACCACCGTCACGACCGGAACCGTCGACCTGCTCGGCATCCTGTCCGCGTCGCAGGCGCTGAGCTCGGAGACCAGCGTCGAATGGCTGCACGCTCGCGTGGTCCGAGTGCTCAGCGCGATGACCGGCGCCACCGCCGTCCACCTCCCGCTGTGGAGCGACGAGCGGCAGGACTGGCTCCTGCCCGTGCCGGGGAGTGGCGGCGCCGCCCTCATCAGCGGAAAGGGCAACGAACGAGCGGTCCCGATGTCCGTGCTGCGCTACGCCCAGCGCACGGGTGAGCCACTGATCGTGGACGACGCCACCCGCGACGACCGTTTCACCCGCGACCCCTACTTCTCCGACGTGGCGTTCTGCTCGCTCCTCGCCATGCCCATCCTCAGCCGTGGCACGCTGCACGCGGTTCTGCTGCTGGAGAACCGCCTCATCCGCAGCGCCTTCACCATCGAACGGCTCGACGCCGTCAGGCTCATCGCCGGCCAACTCGCCGTCTCCCTCGACAACGCCCACCTGTACGCCGAGTTCCGCCGGATCGCCGACGAGCAGGCGGCCCTGCGGCGGGTGGCGACGCTGGTCGCCCGCGGGGTGGCGCCGGAGTCCATGTTCACGGCGGTGGCCGAAGAGATCGCCACGCTCATGGGCGCCGACGACACGGCGATCGTACGGTTCGAGCCGGACGGGGAGGCGACGGTGATGGGCGGCCACGGGTTCTGGGCCTCTCGATCGGGTTCGCGCGGCAAGCTCGACCCCCGCGCGGCCATGACGTCGGTCCGGGCGACGGGCCGTGCCGCCCGGCACGACCTGGACGACCTGACGTGGGCGGGCAGGCCCACCACCGGAGGACCGCGTCACGAGGTCGCCGGCCCGATCGTGGTGGAGGGCCGGGTCTGGGGCGCGATCGGCGTCGGGTCCCGGCGAGAGGCGCTGCCCCAGGACACCGAGCAACGGCTGGCCGACTTCACCGAACTCGTCGCGACCGCCATCGCCAACGCCGCGAGCCGGAACGAACTCACCAACTCGCGCATGCGGATCGTCGCCGCGGCCGACCAGGCACGCCGCCGGATCGAGCGCGACCTGCACGACGGCGCCCAGCAGCGGCTGGTCTCCCTGGCGCTGCGGGTGCGGGCGGCGCAGGCGGCGGCGCCGCCGGAACTCGACGCGTTCGTCGCCGAACTCGACGCGCTCGCCACCGAGGCGACCGACGCGCTCGACCAGTTGCGCGAGATCTCACGCGGCATCCACCCCGCGATCCTGGCCAAGGGCGACCTCGGTGCGGCGCTGCGCGCGCTCGCCCGCCGCTCACCGGTTCCGGTCGAACTCGACGTGCGGACGGAGGGACGGCTGCCCGAGCACGTCGATGTCAGCGTGTACTACCTCGTCGCCGAGGCGCTGACCAACGCGGCCAAGTACGCACGCGCCTCCCTCGTCACGGTCACCGTCGAGGCCGACACCGCGAACGCCGTCCTTCGCGTCGCGGTCCGCGACGACGGCGTCGGCGGCGCCGACTACGTCCGCGGCACCGGTCTGGTCGGACTCAAGGACCGTGTGGAGGCACTGGGCGGCCGCATCCAGCTCGACAGCCCCCGCGGCGCGGGGACCGACCTACGCGCGGAGTTCCCGCTGACGACCCCGAACAGCGACGTCACCTCGCCCTAACCGGGTGCCTTCGCGCGGCTCTGCGGGCTCAGGCCCGCCACGGCCAGCCGGAACACCCGGTCCGCCGCGGCGGCGGGGTCCGGGTGGTGCTCCGTGGCGAGGACGATGCCGACGATCAGTGTGATCAGGTCGGTCATGGTGACGCCTGAGGCCACCACGCCGTCGTGCACGGCGCGGCGCAGCAGGAGGTCCCCCGCCTCCTCCAGCGTCGCCGAGCAGGTGTTCTCGTGCACCGGGTCGGGCGCGACCCCGTCGTAGAGCAGTGCGGCTGCCAGCCCCCGGGCGGAGACGCAGTAGGCGACGACGTCACTCAGCCATTCCAGCAGCGTGCTGCGGCTGTCGCCCTGGCCGGTCAGCTCCTGGGCGCGGGCGCGCAGAGCCTCGATCCGTTTCCGGGACACCGCCTCCAACAGTGCGCGGCGGGTGGGGAAGTGCCGGCGCACGGTCGCCGAGCCGACCCCCGTGATGCGGGCGATCCGTTCCAGGGAGGCGTCGGCGCCGTGGGCGGCGATCTCGTCCTCGGCCACGGCGAGGATGCGCCCGTAGTTGCGCCGGGCATCCGCGCGCTGGCGGTCGGGCATGGCGTCACCTCCAGGGTTGATAAGTGGCGGGCCCCGCCATATCGTAGCGCGGAGTAAACGGCGGGCCCCGCCGTTTAGTTCGGGACACCCGAGGAGCACCATGTCCACAGAATCCGCACCCGTCCTGGTCACCGGCGCCACCGGCAGGCAGGGCGGGGCCACCGCCCGCGCCCTACGCGCGGCGGGCGTTCCCGTACGCGCCCTGGTACGCGACCCGGACACGGCCGCGGCCAGGGCCGTCGAGGCACTCGGCGCCGAACTGGTCACCGGCGATCTCCACGACCGCGACTCCGTGGTCCGGGCCGCAGAGGGCACCCGTGCCGTCTTCTCCGTGCAGATGCCCGCGATGAGCGGGGACGCCGTCGACTTCGACGGGGAGGTGACCCAGGGCGTCAACCTCGTCGAGGGCGCGAAGGCCGCCGGAGTGCCGCAGTTCGTGCACACGTCCGTCAGCGGAGCCGGCCGGCACAGCGAGGCTCCCGGCTGGGCCGAGGGACGCTGGGCTTCGATGGAGGCCACCCTGGGCGCCAAGAGCACGATTCAGGACCGGGTCCGCGAGGCCGGTTTCCCGCACTGGACGCTCCTCAAGCCGGGCTTCTTCATGGAGAACTTCCTCCCGTCCATGGCGTTCTTGTTCCCGCGCGGCGTCGAGGGCGGTCTGGTGAGCGTCGTGAGACCCGAGACCCGGCTGTCCCTGGCCGCGGTGGACGACATCGGCGGGGCGGCCGCCGCGGCCATCGCCGCGCCGGAGCGGTTCGACGGGGTCGAGTTGGAGCTGGCGAGCGACTACCTGTCGATGACGGAGATCGCCGAGATTCTCTCCCGCGTCCTGGGCACGCGGCTGCCCGCGCCGGACATGACCGAGGAGGAGGCCTTCGCCGCTGGAATGCCCGGGATGGGCGCCTCGCATGAGTGGCTGAACGCGGTCGGCCAGCCGGCCCGTCCGGAGTACGCGAGGAGCCTCGGCCTCTCGCTCACCGGCTTCGAGGAGTGGGCGCGCAAGTACATGCGGGCCACGGCCTGACCCGGTTCGCGGCGGACCGGACGGTGCCGTCGACGGGCAACCTCCCCGGCGAAGGTCCGGCCGTACGCCGTGGCACCCGCCCGGTTCACGTCACCGCTGCGACGTGAACCGGATCGCCGGTCGGTCAGCGGTGGTAGCAGCCGCCGTCGAGGTCCTCGATCAAGGTGGGGCCGCCGGGTGCCCAGCCGAGCAGGGCGCGGGTGGCGTCGCTGCTCGCGGCCATATCTGCTCCGTAGAACCTGGTCAGCCAGCCGAAGTGCTCGCCGGCCCGGTCGGCGGGGACGGAGACGACGGGCAGGCCGAGCCCGCGCCCGACGGCCTCGGCGATGTCGCGGGTCGGGACGCCGGTCTCGGCGGTGGCGTGCAGGACGGTGCCGGCCGGGACCTTCTCGTCGAGGGCGAGCCGCACGACGCGTCCGGCGTCGCCGCGGTGGATCGCCGCCCAGCGGTTGGTCCCGTCCTCGATGTAGCCCGAGACCCCCTTGGCGCGAGCCGTCGCCACCAACCCGGCCATGAATCCATGGTCGCCGTCGCCGTCGCCGTCGCCGTGCACGGTGGGGGCGAACCTCGTGACGACCGTGCCGACGCCGAGTTCCGCGAATTCGAGCGCGAGGTTCTCGCTGCCGCCGCGCAGGGAGTCGATGCCGTGGAACGGGGACCGGTCCTGCTCGGTGGCCGCGCGGCCGGAGGCGAGGGAGGCCAGGCCGGAGGCGAGAACGAACGGCCGGTGAGAGCCCGAGAGCTCGTCGCCGATGGCCTGTACGGCGCCCCGCTCGGCCTGGTTGGTCACGACCGGGTTGGCGAAGTCGTGCTTGTTGGCGAGGTGGACGACGGCCTCGGCGCCGGCGGCCCCGGCGCGGATGCCGTCGAGGTCGTCGAGGTCGCCGCGCCGCACCCGGGCGCCCTTGGCCTTGAGCGCGGCGGCGGAGGCGTCCGAGCGGGCGAGGCCGGTGACCTCGTGCCCGGCGTCGAGCAACTGGTCGACGACGGCCGAGCCGATCCAGCCGGTCGCTCCGGTGACGAATACGTGCACGTCGATACTCCTTCATGGGGGTCCGTGACGGTCTGCCGCGGACTGGTCCTGGCGACGACCCGAGCGGGCCGCCGGAGGTATGGGTCACTCGGGCCGGGCGCGTCGGGACAGCAGGGACTGCAGCACGACGAGCCCGCCGAGGACGAGCACGGCGACGCCGATCGCCCGCAGCCCGGAGTCCGCGCCCGAGACGAACGCCGTGACGACGTCGTGGGCGCGGCCGGGCGTGGTCGCCGCGAGAGCCTGGGCCACGGTGTGCGGATGGCGGTCGGCGCGGATGTCCGGAGGAAGCGCGGAGACGAACCGCGCGGTGAGCACCGTGCCGATGACGGCGACGCCGAGCGCGCTGCCGAACTCGCGGGTGGTGGCCTGCAACCCGGCCCCGACCCCGGCCTGGGCCGGCGGCAGCGAACCGGCGATGGAGCCCGAAAGCGTCGGCAGCGCCAGCGTCACACCCACTCCGGTCACGATGAGCCACGCGGCATATCCGGCGTACGGCGTCCGCGCGCCGCTCGCGGACAGCCCGAGCAGCCCGCAGCCGACGAACACGAACGCGAGGGCGATGGTGGCATCGAGGCCGATGCGCCGTGACAGGCGTCCGACATGCCGTGCGCCGAGGATGATCGGGACGGTCAGCGGGATGATCCCAAGACCCGTCCGCAGAACGCCGAACCCCTTGCCGTACTGCAGGAACGACGCGTTGACGTAGAACAGCGCGAACATGCCGAAGAAGATCGCCGTCATGCCGAGGCAGGCGCTGCGCAGGCCCGCGACGCGGAACAGCCGGGGATCGAGGAGCGGGTGCCGGACTTTCAACTCGACGAGCGTCCACACCGCGAACAGCACGGCGGAGCAGACGAATCCGGCGACGACGACCGTGCTGCCCCAGCCCGCCTCCGGGCCCTGGACGATGCCGAGCAGCAGCGCGACCGACGCGCCGACGAGCAACACCGCGCCGAGCGGGTCGAGGCGGCGGTCATGGCGCGGCGACACCGGGGCGACACGTCCGGTGAGCGCGGCGAGGACCAGCGAGATCGGCACGGCGGCGGCGAACAGCCAACGCCATGATCCGCTCGACAGGATCGCCCCGCCGCCGACGTTGCCGGCGACTCCGCCGATGCCCGTCATCGAGGCCCAGGTCGCGATCGTCGCGCCCTTGCGTTCGGCGGGCACGGCGTGCAGGAGGACGGCGAGCGTGTTGGGCAACACGGCGGCGGCGCCGACACCCGTGATCGCCCGGCTGAGGAGAAGAAGGGGCACGTTCGATGCGGCCGCCGACACCAGCGCGCCCACCGCGAAGAGCACCAGGCCGGCGAGCAGGACACCCTTGCGCCCGAAGCGGTCGCCCGCGGCCCCGCCGGGGATCACCAGGCAGGCAAAGAAGATCACGTAGGTGTCGACGATCCAGACCAGCGCCGACGCGGACGGGTGCAGCGCGCTCGCGGCGAGCATGGGGACGGCGAGGTTGATCGCGGCGACCATCCCGACGACGAGTACGACGCAGGCGCACATGAGCGCCACCAGGCCGCGCCGTGCGGCCGGCCGCGATGGTCGCCGCGGCGTCGGAGCGTGATCGCGAATCAGGACTTTCTGTGGCATGACGACGACGTTAGGAACGCCGGTGCCCTTCGCGCCACGCAACTTTCGCAACAGGTGATTGCGTAGCATGCAACCATGCCCGAGCACCTCGACCTCAACCTGCTACGCGTGTTCGACGCGCTCCTTCAGGACGGCAGCGTCACGGCGGCGGCCGAGCGTCTTCACCTGTCCATCCCGGCGACCAGCCGGGCGCTGGGCCGGCTGCGGCGGGCGATGGACGACCCGATCCTGGTGCGTGCCGGTCGGGGGATGGCCCCGACACCGTTCGCGCTGCGCACCGCCCCGCGGGTGCGGTCACTGCTCGATGAGGCGTCGGCCCTGATCAGCGCCGACCGCGAGGTCACGGTCGCCGAGCTCAAGCGCACGTTCACGATCCGCATCAACGACGGCGTGGCCGCGACCCTGGCGACGGCGGCGGTCGAGGCCACGGCCGCGGCCGCGCCGGGCGTGACGCTGCGCTTCGTCGCGGAGGGCAGCGAGAGCATCGAGGCCCTCCGCGACGGCTCGATCGATCTGGACATCGGTGTCGGTGACGCCACGGCTCCCGACATCCGCACCGCCGTGCTGTACCGCGAACGACTGGTCGGCATCGCCCGCGCCGACAGTCCGCTGGGCCGCCACCGCCGGCCGACGCTGACGCAGCTGTGCCGGCATCCCCACGTCTCGGCCTCCCGCCGGGGGCGTGCTCGCGGACCACTCGACGACGCGCTCGACGCCGAGGGTCTCCAGCGCCACGTCGCCGCAGTCGTGCCCACCTTCGCCGTCGCCGCGCTCCTGGTCGCGTCGAGCCGCTACGTCGGGCTCATCCCGCAGCGCCTCGCCGAGCAGTACGGCCGAGCCCTCGGCGTCCGCTGGTTCCCCATCCCCGCGGCCCTGCCGGAGCTCCAGGTCCGGCTGTTCTGGCACGTACGGCTCGATGCCGACCCGGCGCAGCGCTGGCTGCGCGACACCATTCGCGACGCGCTCCGCTGACCACCCGCCTTCATCCGCCCGGCGTACGGAGCCGGTGTTCGGGGATGACGGCCACCCCGAGAATCTCGATCATCGCCTCGGGCTGCCAGAGGGCGGTGCAGCCGATGCCGGCCATGGCCGGGTACACCGGGCCGGCGAGCTCGCGCCAGACCTGGCCGATCTCCTTCCCGCGGGCCTGGTAGCCGGGGATGTCGGTGAGGTAGAGGGTCACGCTGACCAGGTCTTCCGGCTCGCCTCCCGCCTCGCGCAGCGTGGTCAGCAGGTTGCCGAACGCCTGCCGGAACTGCTCGACGATGCCGCCCGGAACGATCTTCATCTCGGCGTCCAGAGCGGTCTGCCCGCCGAGGTGGAGCGTGTTCCCCACGAGGGTCCCGTGCGAGTAACCGCGAGGGGACGGGAGCGCGGCCGGGTTCACGGCGACGGGAGTCATCGGGCCTCCTGTTCGGCTTGCGAGATCTGTATAGAGATTACTTGACGGTCGTTAAAAACACGAGATACAACGAAATCATGCCCGCCGGACCGGCCACGACCAGAACGGAGCGGATCATGGAGCCTGACCTCAGCAGATATCGGCTTGAGGGCGACAACTCGATGTATCGGCTGCCCAGCGGTCTCGTCGCTCCGGTCGTGACGCGCGGCGGTGGTGAGGACGCCAACGCGGCCGACTCGGGCGGAGCGGTCCGGATCTCGGGGGTCAGCATCCAGCACACTCCGGCCACCAGGCTCTGGTTCGGCAAGGTCAGCAACGAACCCGGCTACCGCTCGGTCACCCACCACCACGGCGAGGCCGAGACCGGCGGCTACGTCCTGTCGGGCCGGGCGCGCATCTACTTCGGCGAGAAGTTCGAGGACTACGTCGACATGGAGGAAGGCGACTGGGTCTTCGTCCCGCCGTTCATGCCGCACATCGAGTGCAACCTCTCGCGCGTCAAGCCGCTGACCTGGATGACCGCCCGGACGCCGGAGAACATCGTGGTCAACCTGTCCGACGTCGCGGACGCGGACCTGCGCGACTGGCTGGACCGATGACGACCGAGACCTTCGCGACCTCGGAGATCTTCACCTCCGCCGTCACGCTGGCGCAGGAGACGCCCGAGCATTTCGACCTGGCGTTCACCGCCGTCACGCAGCCCTGCCCGTGGCCCAAGGCGTACGGCGGAGATCTGGTCGCCCAGGCCGCCGCGGCGGCCATGCGGTCGGTGACCGACGGCAAGACGCTGCACTCGATGCACAGCTACTTCCTGCGGCCCGCCGACATCGGGGCGACGGTGCGGTACGAGGTGGAACTGCTGAGGAACGGCCGCGGTTACAGCACCCGCCAGGTGCGCGGCTACCAGAACGGTAAGCCGATCTACGTGTGCCTGGCCGGCTTCGCGGCGGGGGAGCCGGGCGGTGCCTTCCGGGCCGAGCTCGCCGAGGCCGTCCCCGATCCCGGGGACCTGCCGAGCTCCGCGGCGTATCTGGCGGGGCGCGACGGCGGCTCGATGACCGAGCGATCGAAGGCGTACTGGTCCGGCGGCCGGAGCTTCGACATGCGGCATGTGCCCGGTCCGGTCTACCTCGGGGTCGAGGGGGAGCGGGTGCCGCACCAGGCCGTGTGGGTGAAGCCCTTCGACCCGCTCCGGCCGGTGCGAGGGCTGACCGACGCCCAGCGGGACCAGGTCGCGCTCGCCTACGTCTGCGACTACACGATCCTCGAGCCCGTCCTGCGGGTGCTCGATCTGGCCTGGGCCCAGCCGGAGCTGGTCACCGCCAGTCTCGATCACGCCATCTGGTTCCACCGTCCCGGGCCGGTCGAGGGCTGGCTCCTCTACGCGCAGGAAGCCGTCGCCGCCGAGTCGGGCCGCGGCGTGGGCCTCGGCCGCTTCTTCACCCCCGACCGCCGCCACCTGGCCACGGTCGTCCAGGAGGGCATGATCCGCCTCACCTGATCCGTGACGCCCGTCGGCGGCTACCGGAAGGGACTCCGTTGCTTTCCTCCACCTCAGCGCATCTGGACACTTTCGCGCGCGACCATCTGCCTTCGGCACACCTGTGGCCGACGATCGAGTTCACCACGCCGGACCTGCGCTACCCGGAGCGGCTCAACGCCGCCACCGAACTCATCGACGTCTCCACCGCGACCTTCGGGGCCGACCGCCCGGCACTGCGCACGCCGGGCGGTCGGACCTGGTCCTACGGGGAGCTTCGAACCCGGGCCAACCAGGTCGCCCAGGTGCTGACGGAGGACCTCGGCCTGCTGCCCGGACAGCGCGTCATGCTCCGCTCGCCCAACAACCCGTGGACGGTCGCGGCCTGGCTCGGCGTGCTCAAGGCCGGCGGCGTCGTCGTGACCACCATGGCCGCCCTGCACGCCCGCGAGATCGCCCCGATCGCCGAACGGACACGCCCCTCGATCGCGCTGGTCGACCACCGCTTCGCCGAGGACGCCCACATCGTCCGCGACACCGTACTGCCGTCGCTGAGAGTCATGGAGTACGGCGGCGCCGGTCGCGACGATCTCCTCGCGCACACCGCGACGAAGTCCGGCGAGTTCACCGACGTGGCGACCTCCGCCGACGACGTGGCGCTCCTCGGGCCGACCTCGGGCAGCACCGGCGTCCCGAAGATCACCATGCATTTCCACCGGGACCTGCTGTCCATCGACAACACCTTCGCCCGCCATGTGTTGAAGCCGACCGCGGATGACCTCTTCGCCTGCACGGCGCCCCTCGCCTTCACCTTCGGCCTCGGCATGCTCGCCGTCTTTCCGCTGCGGGCCGGCGCCTGCGTTCTCCTGACCGAGGCCGCGACCCCGCTCCAGCTGGCGGGGCTCGTCGAACGGGAGGGGGTCACCGTCCTGGCCACCGCACCCACCGCGTACCGGGCGATCCTGCGTGCGGGGGAGGAGCATCGGCTCGCCGGGCTGCGGGCCGGGGTGTCGGCCGGCGAACACCTGCCCCGCAGCGTCTGGGAGCGGCTGCGGGACGGCCTGGGCCTGAGGGTCATCGACGGCATCGGCGCAACCGAGATGCTGCACATCTTCATCTCGGCCGCCGGCGACGACATCCGTTCCGGCGCCACCGGAAAGCCGGTGCCGGGCTTTCGCGCCACCATTCTGGGCCCCGACGGCGCCGAACTCGGACCGGGAGAGCCGGGGCGGCTGGGAGTGATCGGCCCGGTCGGCTGCCGCTACCTGGACGACGAGCGCCAGGAGGCGTACGTCGTGAACGGCTGGAACGTCACCGGCGACATCTTCTCCAGGGACGAGGACGGCTACTTCTACTACCACTCCCGCAGCGACAACATGATCGTCTCGTCGGGCTACAACATCGGCGGGCCCGAGGTCGAGACCGCCATCGACACGCACCCCGACGTGCTGGAGTCCGCCGTCATCGGCCGCCCCGACGCCGAGCGGGGCTCGGTCGTCTGCGCCTTCGTCGTTCTCCGCGACGGCGTGACCGGTGACGCGGCCAAGGCGAGAGAGATCCAAGACCACGTCAAGCGACTGCTGGCGCCGTACAAGTACCCACGCGACGTGCGGTTCTGCGACTCCCTGCCCCGCAACGCCAGCGGCAAGCTCCAGCACTTCGCGCTGCGCGGGCTCGTCGAGGCCGAGCAGGCCGCCGAGGCGCCTGCCACCACCCAATGAGAGGAGCTCCCATGAAGGTCGCGATCGCCGGTGGTGGCCCCGGCGGCCTCTACTTCGCCGCCCTCATGAAGCAGCTCGACCCGGCCCACGACATCACCGTCTGGGAGCGCAACGCGCCCGACGACACCTTCGGCTTCGGCGTGGTGTTCTCCGACGAGACTCATCGCGGCATCGAGAACGCCGACCTCGGCTTCGCCGAGGCCATGGCGCGCCGGTGCGCCCGATGGACCGACATCGACATCCACTTCCGCGGAGAGACCCACACCGTCGGCGGCCAGGGCTTCGCCGCGATGGGCCGCCGGGAGCTGCTCGACCTGCTGCGGGAACGCTGCCGCGCGCTCGGGGTCGTCGTTCACTTCTCGACGCCCGCCCCCGACGTCGACGCCCTCCGCGCGTCGCATGACCTGGTGGTCGGGGCCGACGGCGTCAACTCCCCGATCCGGGCGGCCCACGCGGAGGTGTTCCGCCCGGCGCTGGACCGGCGGCTCAGCAAGTACATGTGGCTGGGCACGGACCTGGTCTTCGAGGCGTTCCAGTTCTTCATCAAGGAGACGGAGTGGGGGACCATGCAGGTCCACGGCTATCCCTACTCCGAGACCGGCTCGACCTTCATCGTGGAGATGCACGAGGACGTCTGGCGCCGGGCCGGCTTCGACGCCACCGAGGCAGTCGAGTTCCCGCCGGGCGCCTCCGACGAACGGGCCATCGCGCGAATCGGTGAGATCTTCGGCGAAGAACTCGCGGGCCACCGGCTGTTCGCCAACAACTCCAAGTGGCTCGAGTTCGTCACCGTACGGAACGAGCGGTGGCACCACGGGAACGTGGTCCTCCTCGGCGACGCCGCGCACACCGCGCACTTCTCGATCGGGTCGGGGACGAAGCTGGCGATGGAGGACGGTCTCGCCCTCGCCGCCTGCCTGCACGAGCACCGGGAGGTCGAGCCGGCGCTGGCGGCCTATGAGGCCGAGCGGCGCCCGGTCGTCGAGTCCACCCAGCGCGCCGCCCAGGCCTCGCTGGAGTGGTTCGAGAACATCGGCATGTACGTCCGCCAGGAGCCGACGCAGTTCTGCTTCAACCTGCTCACCCGGTCACGCCGCATCACCTACGACAACCTGCGGACCCGCGACCCGGAGTTCGCCGACCGCGTGGACGGCGCGTTCGCCGCGGCGCAGGGGCTGGAGAGCACCACGCCGGCGATGTTCCAGCCCTTCCGGCTCGGCCGGCTGGAGCTGAAGAACCGGATCATCGTGTCCCCGATGGACATGTACTCCGCCGTGGACGGCGTGCCCGGCGACTTTCACCTCGTCCACCTCGGCGCCAAGGCGATGGGCGGTGCCGGGCTGGTGATGACGGAGATGGTCTGCGTTTCGCCCGAGGCCCGCATCACGCCGGGCTGCACGGGTCTGTGGACCGACGGGCAGCGCGATTCGTGGGCGAGGATCGTGTCGTTCGTCCACGAGCGGAGCACCGCGCGCATCGGCCTCCAGCTCGGCCACTCGGGCCGGAAGGGTTCCACCCGGCTCATGTGGGAGGGGATGGACGACCCGCTGCCGGAGGGCAACTGGGAGGTCGTCGGCCCGTCGCCGATCCCGTACGGCACCGGCTCGGCGGTTCCGCGCGAGGTGACCCGCGCCGACCTGGAGGGGATCGTCGCCGACTTCGTCGCGGCGGCGCGGCGCGGTGCCGAGGCGGGGTTCGACCTGCTCGAGCTCCACTGCGCACACGGCTACCTGCTCTCATCCTTCCTCTCACCGATCGCGAACCGCCGCACCGACGAGTACGGCGGTCCCCTGGAGAACCGGCTCCGGTTCCCGCTTGAGGTGTTCGACGCCGTTCGCGCCGTCTGGCCGGCCGAGCGGCCCATGATCGTGCGCATCTCGGCGACCGACTGGGTGCCGGACGGCAACTCCGAGCACGACGCGGTCGAGATCGCACGCGCCTTCATCGCCCACGGGGCGGACGCGATCGACGTCTCGTCCGGTCAGGTCGCCGAGCAGGAGCGCCCCGCGTTCGGCCGCTCGTACCAGACACCCTTCGCGGACCGGATCCGGCACGAGGTCGCGGCGGCCACCGGCACGGCGGTCATCGCCGTCGGCGCCATCGCGTCCTATGACGACGTCAACTCGATCCTGCTGGCGGGCCGCGCCGACCTGTGCGCCCTCGGGCGCACCCATCTCTACGACCCGCACTGGACGCTGCACGCGGCGGCGGAGCAGGAATACCAGGGTGCCGCGGCGGACTGGCCGGTGCAGTTCGGCGCGGGCAGCCGCAAGCCGCCGACCTCACGCACCGACGCGGTACGGCCGCGTCTCTCCCTGCTGCGGGCCGAGGAGCCCGGGCCGGACGTCCACCTTCGATGGACGCCCTCCCCCAGGTCCGTCCCGGTCTCCTGAGACGTGGCCCACCGCTTCGTGGTCTCGACGCAGCGTGACGTAGGGTGCGGGGCATGACGGCAGAGCTCCAGTCGATCTCCGATTCCGTGAGCGGCCGAAATACCCGCCTCGCTCAGTTCATCATCACGATCTTCGGCCTGTACGCCCGCGCCGAGGGTAACTGGCTGTCGGTCGCGTCCGTGGTGGAGCTGATGGCGGACCTTGGAGTGGAGGGACAGGCCGTACGGTCCTCGATCTCTCGTCTGAAGCGCCGTGGCGTACTCCACAGCGAGCGCCGCGCGGGCGTCGCCGGCTACACCCTCGACGCCCCGACACTGCAGGTGCTCGCCGAGGGTGACGTGCGCATCTTCGAACGCACCCGGGCGTCGGTCGAGGACGGCTGGATCGTGGTCGTGTTCAACGTGCCCGAGGCCGAACGGGAGAAGCGGCACGCGCTGCGGTCGAGCCTGACCCGGCTGGGCTTCGGCACCGCGGCGCCCGGCGTGTGGGTCGCCCCGGGAAACCTGGCGGCGGAGACGCGCCAGACCCTGGAGCGCCGGGGCCTGTCCGCGTACGTGGACATCTTCGCCGGCCACCACTTCGCCTACGGGGACCTGGCCGCGAAGGTCCGCACGTGGTGGGACCTCGTCGAGCTCACCTCGCTCTACGAGGACTTCCTGCGGCGCTATCGCCCCATTCTCGATCGGGCGTCGGCCGAAGGCACGACGGCGCGAGAGGCGTTTCAGATCTACGTACCGATGCTCACCCTGTGGCGGCGGCTGCCCTATCGCGACCCGGGCCTGCCACTGTCGCTGCTGCCCGCCGGATGGAACGGAATGACCGCGGGCGCGTTGTTCGACGAACTGAATGAAGTGTTGCGGCCTTTGGCGCAGGAGCACGCCCTGGCAGTGCTCCACGGAGAGCGTTCCGCCGACTGAGATTCTTCGCCCCCATAGTTGGGAACCAATTCGCCGGAAATGGCGTCCTAGTTCTGCTTCACAGTGATGAGGCAACCGCTACGATTTTCCGGACATTGACGCATCTGGGGAGTGGGTCGCCGTGCAACCCCCGCAGCCGCCGTACGGCGGCCAGCCGCCCTCGTACGGGCCACCGCCTCCGCCGGGACCGCCCGGACCGCCGATGCCGCCCGGACCGCCGGGACCGGGGTGGGGGCCGCCGGGACCGCCCGGGCCGCCACGACGGCCGAACAACAACGCGGCGGTCATCATCATCATCGCGGCCGTGGTGGTGCTGTTCGGCGGTGGCGCCGTCCTGTGGTGGGGCTTCGACATCGGTGCGTCGGGGGTCCGACACGCGGCCGCGGCGCCCACGTTGCCGGACATACCGACGCCGCCCACTTACAGCCCGCCGTCGCTGCCCGACTCGCCGTCCTCCCCGCCCGACTACACTCCGCCGGACACGTACTCACCGCCGGACACCTACTCGCCGCCCCCGGAGCACTGGGGAGCCATCGCCGTGGCGAGCGATGGCAGCGTCGGCAAGTCCTGGGACTACAGCACGTCGTCCGCCGCCGAGAAGCGAGCGTTGAACGAGTGCCCCCGCTCCGGCTGCAAGGTCCTCGTGAGCTTCGTCAACAGCTGCGGCGCCGTCGCGTACAACCCCCACACCAACAGGTACTGGGGCGGTCGTGGCTCCAGCCGGAGCGCCGCGGAGAAGAACGCCATCTCCAACGCGGGCGGTGGCCACTGGATCACCTGGGTCTGCACCACCCGATAGCTCCCCGAGGCCTGTCTCAAAGCCACGCTTTGAGACAGGCTCTCGCTATGACGCGCTGCGGACGAGGTCGTGGACGGCCTCGCTCATCGTGACCGGATCGACCTCGCCGAGGGGCACCGTGTCCTTCGGCGAGTGGGCCGGCGCCGGGCCCGCCCACAGAGCGTTGATCTTCTGGTCCTCGCCCTCGCCGTACATGTAGTGGTAGAGGCCGGGGCTCAGGTCCGCCACGACGTAACGGCCCGCGGGGTCGCGCCGGGCGAGCCACCCGCCCGCGAACTCTCCGTCGGCGTCCACGGACTCCCAGCGTCCCTGGGAATGGCCTCTGGCCTTGCCGTAGGAGAGCACGAGCCCCTCCACCCGGGCGAGCCGGTGCGCGGCGCGCTCGTCGTCCGTGAGCCGGTAGACCGGGCGCCCGAGCTGTGCGAACGGCTGCAGGATCTCGTAGTCGGCGAACAGCTCCGCCCAGGCGTCGAGGTCATCGTCCAGCAGGATCGGGTGGGCGATGCCGACGCGGGCGTCCGGCGCCGGGGTGAACAGGTCGTCGCCGACGTCGGCGTAGGTATCGTCCTCGGCGACGCGGAACGACGCGCCGCCGTCGGTGATCCACACCAGCCGGCGGGCGATGTGCCCCAGCAGCGGGTGGGCGACGAACAGGGCGTGGAAGTCGTCCGGCGTCCAGCTCCGCCGGGTGATCATGGCCAGTTCGAGGCGCTTGATCTCCTGGTCGGCGATGGTCCGCAGGTCCTTCTTGAGGCCGGTGAACAGGGCGTACGCGGCCGGAGCCAGGGCCGGATCGTCCTTGGGGCCGGGCTTGGGCGCGCTCTTGCGGACCTTGCCGTTCTGCGCCACGACCAGCGGCGCGAGCTGCTCGTCGAAGGTCACGGTGAAGCGGCGCGGGCCGTAGTCGAGGACGAGGGTGCCCTGGTCGTCCAGGCCGAAGTCGGGGACGGCACGGTCGGCCAGCTCGTCCGGCGTGATGCCGCGCGCGGCGGCGATCTCGTCGATCTTCTGGACCGCCTTGGCCTTGAGGCCCTTGTACCTGCCCCGGCGGGTCAGCTCGAACAGGTGGGTGAGGGCGACGTCGGAGCCGATGCCGGCGAGGACGTCCAGCGCGGCGGTGGCCCGGCCGGTGCCGCCCTCGCCCGGCCAGATTTTGATCAACGGGCTGAGCCGCCGCACCGTCGTGTCGTCGCCGATCAGGCCGAGCTGCGCCAGCGCCCAGTTGTGCCGGGTGGGCGAGCCGAACGCGTACCAGTGCTGGAACAGCGCCCAGGAGAACTCCGCCAGCGAGTGACGGTCGCAGAACTCGCGGACCTCCGCGACCTCGGGGGCCTTCTTGGCGAGCAGGTGCAGGAGGCACCTGGTCGCGTTCGCGGGCAGGGCGCGGTCGCCGCCACGCGTGAGGATCCGCGGAAGCAGCGCCGGGTCGGCCCAGTCCGCCTTCGCGCTGCGGGCGGGCCGGCCCGCGAGAACGTCCGGGAGGTCGTCGCAGTCGGGGACGGCCGGGCGCGGCAGAAGCGCCTCGACGGACCCGGAGGGCAGCGTCTCGGCCAGGCCGGGCTCGGCGTACAGCAGCCCCCGCAGCAGCCCGGCCGCGCGAAGACCCCGGGTCGTGCCGTTGTCGGCGAGCGGCGCCAGCGCCCGGAGCGCGTGCACCGGGTGCCGTTCGACCGCCTCTCGCAAGGCGGCGGGCCCGCCCTTGTCGCCCAGGTGGTCGAGCAGGATGGAGAAGATCCGCTCGTCGGCGAGCTCCAGGAGCGCCCTCCGTACGATCGGGCGGGTCTCGTCGGCGTTTCTGCCGGGGTATCCGAGCGCCTGGTCGAGCAGCGGGACGGCGTCCGTGCCCAGCCCGTCGAGCAGCGTCCCGAGCACGGCGGGAGTCGGCGGTATCCAGCCGATCCGGCCGACGTGCGCGCCGCTGGACAGCGAGCAGACCACGTGTTCCTGGTCGAGGAGCCCGCTGGAGGGGTGGTTCAGGGACTCGTCCACCCAGGCCGTCTCGGTCGGGACGAGGTAGGCGGCCGTGCGGCGCCTCAGGTCGTCGCCGCGATGGGCCGACAGCCGCGCGACGGCGTCGCGGTAGTCGGCGTCGGGAGCCGCCGCCAGCAGCGCGCGGAGCCGCTTGAGCACGGGGTCCGCGGCGATCCACTGGTTCACGCCGAAGTGCTCCTCGGAGGTCATGCGCCGGATCTCGCCGCGCCATCCACCGTGCCCCGAGCCGGCGTAGGCGACGAGCCGGATGACGCCGTCAGGACCGGGCGTCGCGGTCCGCGGCGCCGGGCCGAGCGCGATGGAGGACGCCTCGGTGACCGCGCAGGCGGCGAAGGCGAGCCCGTGGTCCAGCACCCAGGCGTCCAGGATGGCCGCGCCGTCGG
>NZ_JBHLZP010000010.1:0-44926 GCF_042429965.1 Actinoallomurus acaciae | reverse complement strand
AGCGAGGCGAGTGCGGCGGGCGACAGCCGGTGCACGCCGGCCGCCTCGGCGGGCCGGGCGCCTGCGGGCGGCGCGATCCGGCGGATCAGCGCCTTGAGGTCGGCGCAGTACACGGACGGATTGTCGAAGCCCGAGCCGGTGCGGTAGCGGTGCGCGTAGAGACCGCCGCCGCAGATGGAGACCAGGTCGCAGGACCGGCAGGTGGCCGAGAGCCCCTCCCGGCCGGTACGGCGGGCCGCGACCCCCGCGTGTCGCGCGACGTCGTCCACGGCGTGGGAGAAGACGTTCATGCCGGTGGCCGGCGCGCCGTCGAAGGCCGTCTTCAGCGAGTCCGCCTGCTCCCAGCCGCCGTCCGTGTCGATGACCAGCAGTTCGACCGGGTCCAGGCCGATCGCCTCGGTCCAGCTGGGCCCGCCGCGGGCGGTCGAGATGATGGAGTCGAACAGCCGGATCGGGACGGGGCGGCCGTCGGCGGTCCAGCGGTCGTAGACGCGGCCGAGCCAGTCGGCGTACGGCGCGGGCACCCCGGGCGGCCGGTACGGCGGCGAGTCCCAGGTCGCCTGGGGCAGCAGCAGGTTGAGCACGGGCGGCTCTTCGCGGACGAGCGCCTCATAGACGGCGATCGGGTCGTTGGCCAGGTCGATCGTGCAGAGGATCCCGGCGTAGAGCGGGCGCCTGTCGCGCAGCAGGGCGAGCGCGCGCAGGACGCCCGCGTGGCTGCTGCGCCCGTCGCGGTAGACGCGGTGCCGGTCGTTGGCCGCGCGGTCGCCGTCGAGCGACACACCGACCCTGACGCCGTGCTCGGCGAAGATCTCGCAGAACCGCTCGTCCAGGCGGATCCCGTTGGTGTGGATGTGCAGGTCGAGACGGGTCACCGGGTCGAGGCCGGCGCGCAGCGTCCTCAGCAGCCCGTCGAGGCCGGAGTGGCCGAGCAGCAGCGGCTCACCGCCGTGGAGGATGATCTGCACGGCGGGGATGTCGTGTGCGACGGCGTGCTCGGCGATGCGCCGCACCGCTCTTCGCGCGACGTCGGCACCGATCCGCGCCGGCTTGCCGCGCCAGCTCTGGTCGGCGTGCTCGTAGACGTAGCAGTGGTCACAGGCCAGATCGCACCGGCTGTGGACCTTGAGCACGTACTGGCCGATCGCCGCCGGCATCGCGATGTGCTCAGTGGGAATTGAAGCTCCGCGACCTCAGGTAGCGAGAACCGTCGATGTCACCGGCGAATCGCCGTGCTACATCATCCACGCGCCGATCATTGGCCAGCTCCGAAAATGGTACTTCTCGCATGTCCGGAATTGACTCGTGTTTCGCGTGGTCCGTCGGGGTGTACGTGGCGGGCTGCACAGCCGTTTTCCTCCCGTAACGAGCTTCGTGCCGCACAGGCATCTCCTGCTCCGTCTAATGGCGTCCTGCGACAGGACTGAATACGGGCTGTCGGAGCCAGGTTATGTGATGGTTTTCTCGTTGTCATCACCGTGTTCGAGCGCACTTCGGCCCGGATGACGAACGATTGTTCACAGCCCGTGTTCGCAAGAGGCACATCAAATCACGCTGTTCTCACGACCATCCGTTGCCGTTACCGGGCATGACTCTGGGTTCCGTCGCCCGGATTTCCGCCACCGTGGCGGCCGGGCGCGCCCGCGCTCTCGTCGTGGCGCATGACGCGGACCCAGTTGCGTTAGTGGCCCTAACGATTTACCGTTAGGGCCACTAACGTTCTGGAGGTTCACTCATGCAGGAGCTACTCGACCGAGCCGAACTCACCGACCTGCTGGCACGCCAGGGCCGCTGGCTGGACGAGCGACGCTGGGACGCCACCGGCTCGATCTTCACCGAAGACGCGACCGTGTCCACCGGCGGCGGCCGGGCCCATGGCATCGAGGCGATCACCGAGCACGCGCGGCTCATCCACGAACGCGTCGACCGCACCCAGCACGTGACGTCGAACGTCCTGGTGGATCTGGACGGCGACGCGGCCACGGTACGAGCGAACGTCGTGGCGATCTTCGTCTCGGACACCACGCCGTCCTTCGCGGTCGGCGAGCGCTACCACTTCACCGCGACCCGCACGGACGCCGGCTGGCGCTTCACGTCCGTCGAGGTGATGCCGGTGTGGCGGTCCGGCGAGCCGCCGGCCGCGTGAAACGATCCGCCGTTGGCCGCAGGTCAGGGCTTGCGGCCGACGGCGGCGTACTGGTCCACGTCGTGGGTGACCCCCAGGTCGACCTCGCCGGGGCGCCAGCGCGTCGTCGTGACGACTCCCGGCTCCAGCACGTCGAGGCCGTCGAGGAAGCTCTCGATCTCCTCGGGGTCACGTGGGATGAGCGGAGGCCTGCCGACCTTGTTCCACTGCCGCGCGCCCTCGTCCATCGTCTCGCTGTGCACGGCGTGGGCGATCGCCAGGTGGCTGCCCGACGGCACCGCGTCCACCAGCCGGCGTACGATCTTCCGCGCCTCGTCCGTGTCGCCGATGTGGTGCAGGATCGCGATCAGCATGATCGCGACGGGCCGGTCGAGGTCCAGGATCTCCGCCGCCTCGCGCAGGATCGTGTCGGGGTCGTGCAGGTCGCCCTGGACATAGTGGGTGACGCCGGCCTTCGTGCTGGTGAGCAGGGCCTCGGCGTGCACCAGCACCAGCGGATCGTTGTCCACGTAGACGATGCGCGACTCCGGGGCGATCTTCTGGGCGACCTCGTGCGTGTTGTTGAAGGTGGGCAGCCCGGTGCCGATGTCGATGAACTGCCTGATCCCGACTTCGCCGGTCAGGTGGCGGACGGCGCGGACGAGGAACGCGCGGGAGGCGCGAGCGAGCTCGAGCACGGGCGGGTTGACCTCGGCGATGCGCTCGGCGGCCTCGCGGTCGGAGGCGAAGTTGTCCTTGCCGCCGAGGAAGTAGTTCCAGACGCGGGCGGTGTGCGGCACGCCGGTGTCGAGCGCCCAGTGTGGCTGCGGTTCGGGAACGGCCGGCTTGTCCTTCACGGTGACCCCTCCGCTCTGAGCACCTGATCGCGTTCTCCGAGCGTAACCCTCACAATCCCGCCATATCGACACGTTCAGGCTGTGTCTCTGCACACCACGCCGAAACACCCGGGGTACGACTCCCGTACAACCTGTCTAGACTGGTAAGCGGAGGCCGACCCCACCGGCGGCGCAAGGTCAGGTTCTGCGCCACCCGTCTAGACTGCTTGCCATGCGACCTGCTCGTGAGCCCCGCATCCGGCCGTCAGCCACCGCGGGGACGCCGTCGTGACCTCCCGTGCCATCCCCCGCCACAAGGCGGTGGAGCGACACCTGCGCAGCCGGATCGCGAGCCTGCGCCCGGGCGACGCGATCGAGTCCGATGCCGAGCTGTGCGCTCTGTTCGACGTCAGCCGGATGACCGTGCGCCAGGCCGCGCAGCGTCTCGCCGACGAAGGCCTCATCTACCGCGTTCCGGGCGTCGGCACGTTCGTGGCCGAGCCGAAGGTCCACCGCGACATCCCGCGGCTTCGGTCCTTCACCGAGGAGATGGCCCTGCGCGGCGCGGTGGCGGGCTCGCGGGTGCTGGCCTCGGAGATCCGCACCGGAGAGCCCGCCGAGCTGGCCGCGCTCCAGCTGCCCCCGCGGGCGAAGGTCGCGCACCTGCGCCGGCTCCGCCTGGCCGACGACCGGCCGGTCGCGATCGAGAACGTCGTCCTGCCGATCTCGTGCGCCGCCGTCCTGAACGAGGACCTCGAACAGGGGTCGCTGCACGAGGCCCTGCAGGCGCTCGGCGAGGTCCCGGCGAGGGCCACGGGAACGCTCGTCGCGGCCAACGCCGGCGACGAGGACGCGGAGCTGCTCGGCGTCCGCCCGGCCGCCGCGCTGCTCGTCGAGGAGCGCCTCATCTTCGACCAGCACGACGTGCCGCTGGAGAAGACGCAGACCCGGTACGCGGGCGAGGAGTTCGCCTTCCACCTCGTGCTGTCGCGTTAGCCGGACGGGGATCCCCCTGACCGACGTGCGCGCCCGGCCGGGGATGGAGCTTCGTGCCTCGTCTCGGACAACGGCCGGGGCGTCTTCGGCCTGGTGCTGGACGCTCCCGTCGCGCTGTTCGCCCGGTGACCCGCGTCAGCGTGCGGACACGGTCTCGCCGTTGACGAGTTCGCACGGAACCTTGATCTCGACGGGCTCCTCGACGTCCGCTTCGAGCTTGTCCACCAGGGCCCGTGTCGCGGCCGCGCCCATCTCCTTGCGGGGGATGCGGAAGCCGGACCATTCGAGCGGCGGCCCGGCGTCCGACCGCGTGCCCATCGTGTCGCCGAGGACCGCGATGCTCAGGTCGCCGGCGGAGCGGGTGTCCGCGGCGTGGGCACGGACGACCTCGGCGATGGACTGCTGGTCGACCACCAGGGCGGTGACGCCCGACCGGACCGCGTGCTCGAAGAGCACCAGGGCGTCCTCGGGCGACTCCAGCGTCGTCGTGGGCGGCGCCTTGAGCTCCGCCTCCGCCAGGGCGGAGCGGAAACCGTCCTCCCGGTCGCGTGCCGCCTCCGAGGTCGCCTCGCGCAACCGGTAGCGCGCGAACCGGCGATGGCCGAGCCCGATGAGGCGTTCGGTCACCTCGCGCGTCGCGCGGGTGTAGTCGGCCGTAACGTACGAGATGCCGCCGCCGGGGACGTCGCGCCGGCCGATGTAGACGAACCGGTAGCCGTCGTCGCGGAGCCGGCAGATGTCGGCGAGGTTCGGCTCGCGGCCGAGCAGGAGCGTGCCGTCGGCGAGCGCGAGCCGCGTCGACCCGTTCGCGAACATCTGGCGCTCGCGCCCGGTGCTGTTGAACATCAGCAGGTCATAGCCCAGCGACTCGGTCTCCTCCTCGATGCCCATGAGGAACGGGAAGTAGAAGTCGTCGCCGTCGAGCGGGAAGACCGACTCGAACGTGTAGAACCCGAGGATCTTGTTCATCCCGCCGGCGAGCGTGCGGGCCGCCGGGTTGGGGACGTACCCGAGCTGGCGTATCGCCTGCGCCACGCGCTGCCGCGTCGCCGCGGTGATGCCCGACGGCTCGGCACGCTCGTTCAGCACCAGGGAGACGGTCGCCTGACTCACGCCGGCGACGCGTGCGATGTCCGCCTGAGTGGGCCGCCTGCCTCTCGCCACCGCGTTCTCCCTGATTACTGATGCCTATTAACACGGAGAATCTAGCACCCGCCGTCGCCGGCCGAGACCGCGCCGGGATCCGGCCCCGGCACTGCCAATCGGGATTCTCGCAGGTGGAAGGCCTAATCTGCGCGAGAGCCGAAGGGCGCCAGCGATTTCGGACGGCCCCTTGACAGCCCTAAGGACGGCTGCCAGCATCGGTCCACCGATTTCTAATGCGTATCAGGAGGGTTGCGCCATGAACCCCGGGCATTACGAGCGGGTTACGCGACGCCGCTTCGCGCCGTCCCGCGCACGGATCGACAGCCGGCGATGCTGACGCTCATCGGCCGCCGCCTGCTCGCCGGCGTCCTCGTCCTGTGGGGCGCGTGCACGCTGATCTTCCTGATCGTGCGGGTCGCCCCCGGCGACCCGGCGGCGGTGATGCTGGGCCCGGACGCCGACCCGGCCCAGGTCGCGGCGATGCACGTCAAGCTGGGGCTCGACAAGCCGATTCTGGTGCAGTACTGGGACTACCTGGTCCGGGTCCTGCACCTCGACTTCGGCGACTCCTACCGCCTGGGTACGTCCGCGATCGGCGCGGTCTTCTCCCGGCTGCCCGCCACCATCGACCTGACCCTCACCGCGGCGGCGATCTCGCTGTTCGTCGGCCTGGTGCTGGGATCGGCCGCGGGCATCCGATCGGGCTCCCTGCAGGACCGGATCGTGACGACCCTGACCATCGTCCTGCAGTCGTTCCCGACGTTCTGGATCGGCATCATGCTGATCCTCGTCTTCTCCCTCGGGCTGCGGCTCCTGCCGAGCGCGGGCGTCGACGGCATCGGCAGCATCGTCCTTCCCGCGGTGACGCTGTCCTTCCCGTTCACCGCGATCGTCGCCCGCGTGACCCGCAGCGGCGTCGCCGAGGCGATGTCCGAGCCGTACGTGCAGACGGCCCTGTCCAAGGGCCTGACGCTGCGCCAGGTGCTGACCGGGCACGTGCTCCGCAACGCGCTCATCCCGGTCACCACCGTCGTCGGTCTCCAGGTCGGCGCGCTGCTGGGCGGCGCGGTCGTGGTGGAGAACGTCTTCGCCTGGCCGGGCCTGGGCACGCTCATCGTGGACTCGGTGGGCAACCGCGACTACGCGGTCGTCCAGGCCGCGACGCTGACGATCGCCGCGATCATCGTGCTGCTCAACCTCGCCGCGGACCTGCTGTACGGGCAACTGGACCCCCGCATCCGCATGGCGGTGAGGTCATGACCGAGCGGAGCACGGAAATCGAGGAGCGCGGCCCGCGGGGTGGAGCGGGGGAGATCTCATGACCGGCATGGCGGCCCTCGTGGCCTCGCGCCGCCGGTCCGCCCGGCGGCGACGCGGCGGGCTCGTGCCGGCCGTCATCATCGGCGTCTACGTCGTCGTCGCGGTGTTCGGCCCGCTGGTCATCGGCTACGACCCGGTGCGCACCCACCTGCAGGACCGGCTGCTGGCCCCCGGCGCGAGGACCTCGACCGGGGCCACCGCCCTGCTCGGCACGGACGCGCTCGGCCGGGACGTGCTCGCCCAGATCGTGTACGGCGCCCGCACCTCCGTGTTCATCGGCGTCGTCACCGTCGCGGTGTGCACGGTGATCGGCCTGCTCATCGGGTTCGTCGCCGGCTACTACCGCGGCTGGGCCGACTCGGTTCTCGCCCGGCTGATCGACATCCTGCAGGCGTTCCCCGGCATCCTCCTGGCGATCGTCATCGCCGGTGTCTTCACGCCGAGCATCTGGACCATCGTCATCGCGCTCTCGGTCACCGGCTGGGTGTCGTTCGCGCGGATGACCCGCAGTGTCGTCCTCAGCGTCCGCGAGCGCTACTGGATCGACGCGGCCCGGCTCATCGGCGTGGGCACCGGCCGCCTGTTGCGACGGCACATCCTGCCGTTCACGCTCGGCCCCGTCGTGGCGATGGCCACCCTCGAATTCGCCCTCATCGTCCTGGCCGAGGCCGGCCTGAGCTTCCTCGGGATCGGCCTGCCCGCGTCGTCCCCCTCATGGGGCCAGACCATCGCGGCCGGCAAGGAGTACCTCAGCTCGGCGTGGTGGATATCCGCGGCCCCGGGCATCGCCCTGTCCATCCTCGTCATCAGCGTCGGCCTGCTCGGTGACGACCTCACGGCCCGCTACGGCCGCGCCCGGTCGCGGTAGCGAGAGCCCTCCCTCAAAGTCCCCCGCAAAAGGATCACCAATGGGCATCAGAACATCATCGAAGGCCGCCGGGCTGCTCGCGGTCGCCCTTGTGAGCGCGGCATGCTCCATCAACGGCGGCGGCTCCGCCTCGGGTGGGAAGGGCGTCGTCGCCAGTGGCACCTTCGTCATCGACAACATCGACCCGGGCTCGGCCGAGGGCGGCGCCGCGGGCAAGGAGCTCGCCGGCCAGCAGATCTACGGCCGGCTGCTGAAGCCGAACGCCACCGGGACCCTCGAACCCGACCTCGCCCAGTCGTGGAAGGCGAACGCGGACTCGACGACCTGGGACTTCACCCTGCGCAGCGGCCTGAAGTTCTCCGACGGCAGCCCGCTGACCTCCGCCGACATCGTCGACACCTTCCAGCGATTGATGAAGCTGAACGGGCCGTCCGCCGCCAACTTCAAGGGCGTCACGGTCAAGGCCGGCTCGGACACCGCCGTCACCTTCACCGAGAAGACCCCCGACCCGGCGCTGCCGAGCAAGCTGACGGTGCTGTACGTCCTGCCGTCCGGGGTTCCGACGGACGCCGCGTCGTACTTCGCCAAGCCGGTCAGCTCGGGCCCGTTCATGGTCGAGTCCTTCAAGCCGAGCGCCGACCTGACGATGGTCCCGAACCCGAACTACTGGGGTGGCGCGCCGAAGATCAAATCGCTGACGCTCCGGAGCATCCCGGACGTCTCGGCCCGGCTGACCGCGCTGAAGACCGGTGAGATCAGCGCGGTGTGGGGCGTACCGGATGACCAGCTCCCGTCCCTGAAGTCCGACTCGAGGCTGAAGGTCCAGTCGGTCCCCAGCAACGCCAACATCACCATGTGGTTCAACTCGGGCACGCCGGCGCTGAAGAGCGCGAAGGTGCGCCGGGCCCTGTGGGAGGCGGTCGACTACAAGTCGATCATCAAGCAGCTCTACCCGGAGACCGGGCAGCTCGCCGACTCGCCGCTGGCGTCCACGGTGTTCGGCTACGCCCCGCAGTCGCCCGTGCCGTACGACCCGGCCGCAGCAAAGAAGGACCTACAGGACGCCGGGTTCCCGTTCGACAAGCCGCTCCGGCTCCAGTTCGGCCAGGCCGCCTTCAAGCCGTTCCTCCAGGCGGTGGTCTCCGACTGGGCGAAGATCGGCGTGAAGACGGACCTGCTGCAGAAGGAGCAGGCCGTCTTCATCAAGGACCTGCTGGCTCTCAAATGGGACGTCAACTTCCAGCAGCTGGGCACCCCGGGGTACGACGCCTCGACCAACCTCGGGCGCCTCTACCCCTGCGACGCCAAGCGCAACGGGTACTGCAACCCGAAGCTGGACAAGCTGCTGGCCAAGG
The DNA here is from genome assembly GCF_042429965.1 of Actinoallomurus acaciae. Lineage (NCBI taxonomy): Bacteria > Bacillati > Actinomycetota > Actinomycetes > Streptosporangiales > Thermomonosporaceae > Actinoallomurus > Actinoallomurus acaciae. The sequence continues at coordinate 36,280 of NZ_JBHLZP010000010.1, read as the reverse complement.
CCGGGGAGGCCGCCGACCGCAACGAGCGGCAGCAGGCCTACGCGCAGGCCGAGAAGATCATCTGGGACGACGCGGTCGGCATGTACCCGATGACGGCGAAGGTCGCCTACGTGTGGAACAAGAACCTGTCCGGGTTCACGCTCGACGCCCTCGGCTACCCGGACTTCTCCAAAGCCGTCCTCTCGGGCGGCTGACCGATGACGGAAGTGAGGATGGGTGACGCTCCTCAGGAGGCGTCCGTGCCGGACGTCCTCCTGAGGGTGGCCGGGCTGTCGGTGGACCTGCCCGGCGAGGACGGCCCGGTTCGGATCATCGACGACGTCTCCTTCGATGTCCGGGCCGGCACCACCGTCGGGCTGATCGGCGAGACCGGCAGCGGGAAGACGATGACCGCGATGTCGATCATCGGCCTGCTCCCCGATGAGTCGGCCGTCACCGGGTCGATCGAGTTCCAGGGCACGGATTTGGTCACCGCCGGCCGGGCACGGCTGCGGTCCCTGCGCGGCCACGAGATCTCGATGATCTTCCAGGACCCCATGGCGTCGCTGAATCCCACCCAGCGCGTCGGCCGGCAGGTCGGCGAGGTGCTGCGCCGCTCGGGCGTCCCACGGGCGGAGGCGCGGAGCCGGGCGATCGAGATGCTGGAGAGGGTCGGCGTCCCGGAGCCGGCCCGCCGGGCGCGGGCCTACCCGCACGAGCTCTCCGGCGGGCTGCGGCAGCGGGCCATGATCGCCATGGCGATGATCGCGCAACCGTCGCTGGTGCTTGCGGACGAGCCGACGACGGCGCTCGACGTGACCGTGCAGGCACGCGTGCTCGACATGCTGCGCCGGCTCCAGGCCGAGGAGAACGCCGCGATGCTCCTGGTCAGCCACGACCTGCGTGTCATGTCGCACGTCGCGCACGACCTCGTCGTGATGTACGCCGGGCGGGTCGCCGAACGCGGCGCCGCCTCCGCGATCCTCCGGCGGCCGGCGCACCCGTACACCCGGGCGCTCGTCCGGAGCGTGCCCGCCGTCCGTACCAAGACCGCGATCGCCGACCCGCTCCCGGGCACCTCGGTCACGCCCGCCCGGCGTCCCGCCGGCTGCCCGTTCCATCCGCGCTGCCCGATCGCGGTCGACCGCTGCCGGACGGAGATCCCGCCGCTGCGCGAGGTCGTCCCGGATCGCTGGAGCGCCTGCCACGAGGCCGAAAGGGTGCTGACGTGACGAACCCGCCGCTGCTCTCCGTGGACGGGCTGCGGGTGACCTTCCCGGTCCGGGGGTCGCTGCGCCGGTCCCGGTTCGCCGCCGTCGAGGGCGCGAGCCTCACCGTCGAGGAGAACGAGATCGTCGCCGTGGTCGGGGAGTCCGGCTCGGGCAAGACGACCGTGGCCCGGTGCGTCGTCGGTCTCCAGCGCGCCGACGCCGGCGTCATGACGTTCGCCGGTTCACCGCTGCCGGCACGCCGTACGGCGGAGCTCCGGCGCGCGATCCAGATGGTGTTCCAGGACCCGCGGTCCTCGCTGAACCCCCGGATGCGGGTCGGCGCGATCGTCGACGAGGCGTGGAGCATGCACCCCTCGGTCGCGCCGCCGGGACCGCGCGCGGACGCCATCGTGGCGGCGCTCGCCGACGTCGGCCTCGAACCCGACGTCGCCGACCGCTATCCCGCGCAGCTGTCCGGCGGCCAGTGCCAGCGGGTCAGCCTGGCGCGGGCGCTCGCGCTGGAGCCCCGGCTGATCGTCTGCGACGAGGCCGTGTCCGCGCTGGACGTGTCCGTCCAGGCCCAGGTGCTGCGCCTGCTCCTCGAGCTGCGCACCACACGGCGGCTGTCGATGTTGTTCATCAGCCACGACCTCGGCGTCGTCCACCAGATCGCCGACCGCGTCGTCGTCATGCGGCAGGGCCGCATCGTCGAGGAGGGCACCGCGGACGCGGTGTTCTCCGCCCCGAGCCACGAGTACACCCGGGCCCTGCTGGACGCGGCCCTGGAACTGAACGACCTGGGCACCTGAGAAGGATCGATGACACAGAACAGTGAAACGGCCTACGCGGAGATCCAGGCGTCGCTCGCGCGGGGGTGGAACACGTGGGACACGCGCAGCGTGCTCACCCACGTCCTCCTCCCCGACGCGCTGGGGATCTCCCTCGGCCTGAAGGAGTACTACTGGGGCACCTCGCTGCGCGCCGCGCAGATCGGCCGCCGCACCGCACCCGGTCCCGAGGGCGCCGAGACCGTCACCCTGGGCCGCCACGCCATGGACGGCCGGTACACCGAGGCGACCGTGTCGTGGGCCGGCATCACCATCCGCGTGCAGACCGCGCACGTGGGCGAGGACCTGGTCGCGCTGGTGACACCGACGGCGAACCAGAGCAAGAGCGCGCTGCTGACCGTCGCGGTCGGCTATTTGTGGAACCGGCCGGGCTCGGTGAGCCGGGACGGCGAGCGGATCACGGCGTCCGGCGGACGCACCGTCGAGGTCTTCGGCACGGCACCGCACGTCGACGACCCGTACACCGACATCGACGGCCCGTACCTGGCGATGGAGCTGAACTCCGCCGTCGGGGTCGGCACCGGACGCCCTCGCGACATCCGGGAGATCGCCGAGATCGTCGCCCGGGCCTCCGCCGAGATCGGCGAGCCCGAGGCGACGGAGCTCGCCCGGCATCGCGAGATCGTACGGGACGCCATCTCCTGGAACACGATCTACGACCCGTCCAGGTCCCGTGTGCTCACCACCGTCAGCCGCCTGTGGAACGTCGGCAAGCGCGGCGGGTACGCGCTGTTCTGCTGGGACCAGTTCTTCAACGCGCTGCTGGCGGCCCGCGCCGGCAAGGAGATCGCCTACGTCAACGTGGTCGAGATGCTCCGGGCGCTCACGCCGGAGGGGTTCGTACCGAACGTCGAGCAGGGCACCGGGCGGCGCACCTTCGACGGCTCGCAGCCGCCGGTCGGCTCGCTGGTGGTGCGCGAGCTGTACCGGATCTTCGGCGACCGATGGCTGCTGGAGGAGACCTTCGACGCACTGCTGTCGTGGAACCGCTGGTGGTGGCGCGTGCGCCGCGACGGCGACCTGCTGTGCCTGGGCTCCACGTACTTCGACCCGGAGTATCCCTCGCCGCAGGACATCCCGCGGATCCACCAGCACTTCGGCGCGACGTGCGAGAGCGGCTGGGACGGGCATCCGGTCTTCGAGGACGTGCCGTTCGACGCGGCCAAGAGCCTGCTCGCCGCCCACGACGTCGGCATGAACAGCCTGTACGCCCTCGACTGCGAGGTCCTGGCCGACATCGCCGATGTCCTGGGCGACCCGGCGGCGTCCGCCGAGCTGCGGGAGCGCCACGCGGTCGTGACCGCGGCGATGGAGGCGTCGCTGTGGGACGAGCCGGGCGGCATCTACCGGAGCCGGCGGACCGATACCGGGCTGTTCACCGAGCGGCTGTCCACCATGAGCTTCTATCCCTTCCTCGCCGGGCTGGGCACGGGGGACCGGGGCAAGCGCATGGTGTCCGAGCACCTGCTCGCCGACGACGGGTTCGGCGGTGAGTGGATCCTGCCCACCTCGCCGCGCCACGAGCCCCTGGACCTGCGCGAGGGCACCTACTGGGCCGGGCGGGCCTGGCCCCCGGTCAACTTCCTCGTCTACCTGGGACTGCTGCGCGCCGGCGAACGGTCGGCCGCCCGGTGGCTGGCCGACGGGAGCTCGCGGCTCGTCCTGAAGGAGTGGAACGAGAAGCGCCACGTCCACGAGAACTACTCCAGCCTCCACGGCGGCGCGTGCGACAAGCCGAACAGCGAACCCTTCCAGACCTGGGGCGCGCTGCTGAGCCTCATCGTCCTCATGGACCACGGCGAGGCCGACCTCTTCCCCGACTGGGCCTGATCCTTCGAATTCCCCCTGAGCTTGAGCGGAGTGTGATCGTTGTGGGTGTTCGGCGTGCTGCCGAGGCCGATGTCCTGGTGGTCGGCGGCGGGGTCGGCGGCGTCGCGGCGGCGCTGGCCGCGCTGCGGCGCGGCCGCACCGTACTGCTGACCGAGGAGACCGACTGGCTGGGCGGGCAGCTGACCAGCCAGGGCGTACCGCCGGACGAGCACCCGTGGATCGAGCAGTTCGGCGCGACCCGGTCCTACCGACGGCTGCGCGACGCGATCCGCGACTACTACCGCACCTGGTACCCGCTCACCCGTGAGGCCGCGGCGGCGCCGGACCTGAACCCGGGCCAGGGCACGGTCAGCCGGCTGTGCCACGAGCCGCGCGTCGCCGCCTCCGTACTGTCGGGCATGGTCGCGCCCTACCTGTCCGCCGGGCGGCTGACCATCCTCTACCGGCACCGGCCCGTCGCGGCCGACGTGGACGGCGACCGCGTACGGTCGGTGACCCTGGAGGGGCCGGACGGCGAGCGGATCACGGCCGCCGCGCCGTACGTGCTGGACGGCACGGAGCTGGGCGACCTGCTGCCCCTGGCCGGTGTCGAGCACGTCACCGGCTTCGAGTCGCGGGACGAGACCGGCGAGCCCAGCGCGCCGGATCAGGCCCAGCCCGGCAACATGCAGGCGTTCTCGTGGGTGTTCGCGGTCGAGCACCGCGAGGGGGAGGACCATACGATCGACCGGCCGGCACAGTACGGGTTCTGGCGCGAGTACCGGCCGCCGTTCTGGCCCGACCGGCTGCTCAGCCTTACGTCGCCCGATCCGCGCACGCTCGAACCGGTGTCGCGCACGTTCGTCCCCCACGGCTCGACCGGGCCGATCGTGGCCGACCAGAGCCTGGGCCCGGGCGATGAGGACCTGTGGGTGTTCCGGCGCGTCCTGAGCCGCGAGCTGTTCGAGCCGGGCTTCGCCGCCAGCGACGTCACGATCGTGAACTGGCCGATGATCGACTACCTGCCCGGCCCGCTGATCGGGGTCTCCGACGACGAGCGTGACAAGCACCTCGACGGCGCCCGGGGCCAGGCGCTCAGCATGTTGTACTGGCTGCAGACCGAGGCCCCCCGGCCCGACGGCGGCACCGGGTGGCCGGGCCTGCGGCTGCGGCCCGACGTCATGGGGAGCGCCGACGGCCTGGCCAAGATGCCCTACATCCGCGAGTCGCGGCGGATCCGCGCGCGTCGCACCGTCGTCGAACACGACCTCTCCCTGGCCGTACGCGGCGAGCACGGCGCGGTGGCCTACCCCGACACCGTCGGCATCGGGATGTACCGCATCGACCTGCATCCCTCCACCGGGGGCGACAACTACATCGACGTCGCGAGCTGCCCGTTCCAGATCCCCCTCGGCGCGCTGCTGCCGTTGCGCGTGCGCAACGTGCTGGCGGCCGGGAAGAACCTCGGCACCACGCACATCACCAACGGCTGCTATCGCCTGCACCCGGTGGAGTGGAACATCGGCGAGGCGGCCGGGGCGCTGGCCGCGCACTGCCTCTCCCACGGCACCGAACCCGCTCAGGTGCATGCGGACCCCGCCCTGCTGGAGCGGTTCCAGGCCGAACTGGCCGCCGACGGCGTCGAGCTGTCCTGGCCGCAGGTCCGGGGGTACTGATGACCGGTCTGCTGGACGGCGTGGTGGTGCCCCTGGTGACGCCGATGAGCGCCCCGGGAGTGCCGTCGGCCGACGCGGGGGAGCCGCTGCTGCGTGCGATGGCGGAGGCCGGTGTACGGCGGCTGATGCTGCTCGGCAGCAACGGCGAGGGGCCGCTGATACCGGCCTCCGTGGCCGCGGGGTTCGCCCGGGAGGCCGTCGCACGCTGGCACGAGCTGGTCCCCGGCGGAACGGTCCTGGTCAACGTCACCGCGCCCGGTACCGACGAGGCCGGACGGCGGGCCTCGGACGCCGCCGCGGCCGGCGCGGACGGGCTGGTGCTCAGTCCCCCGACGTACTTCCGGCACCGCGACGACGAGGTGGTCGCGCACTACGCGGCGATGGCCCGGTACGGCCTGCCGGTCGTGGCGTACAACACGCCGGCCCGCGCGACGCCGATCACTCCGGCGTGCCTGGACGCGCTGGTCGGGCTCCCGCACGTCGTCGGCGTCAAGGACTCCTCCAGCGACATCGACCTGCTGCGGTACATGGTCGAGGCGGCCCGCCGCCGCCCGGAGTTCGCCGTCAGCCAGGGCGACGAACAGCTGCTCGCCGAGGCGCTGCGCGCCGGGGCCGACGGCATCACGCCCGGCACCGCGAACCTCGCGCCGCTGCTGGCGCTCGAACTGGCCGCCGCCGACGACGATGCCGAACTCGACCGCCTGCAGTCGCTGACCACGCGGCTCACCCGGCTGCACTCGGTACGGCCCGGGGTCCCGGCGGTCAAGGCACTGCTGTCGGCCCGGGGGCTCTGCCCGCCCCACACCGCGCCGCCCCTGGCGCCCTGCACGGATGAGGAGATCCGAGAGCTCACGCGCGTCGTCGCACCGCTGGACCACTACCTCCTGAGGAGATCCGCATGAATGACCGAAGCGAGTGGTCACGCCCTCCGGCGAAGGAGGACTCATGACCGAGCGAGAGATCGGGCGCAGGACGTTCACGTTCGGCCTCGCGGCCGGTGCGGCGGCCATCGGGCCCGTCACACTGGCCGGGCGCGCCGAGGCGCGGAGCACGGCGCGTCCGGGGGCACCGTTCTTCACCGAGACGACGCTGTGGGACGCGTCGAGCGGCCCGCTGGCGAACTACCACGTGCACGCGCTCACCGTGCTGCCCGACGACACGATCCTCGCGGTGACCGAGGGCCGCCACGAGGTCTGCGACGCCGGCCCGCGCGACCTGCTGCTGCGCCGCAGCACCGACAAGGGCAGGACGTGGAGTGACTCCCAGACCGTGGTGACGTCGGTCGACGGGCAGTCGTGGGGGAACCCCACGCTGGTGGCCGACCGCACCACCAAGGAGGTGTTCCTCTTCCACATGCTGTCCGAGCGGCTGCCGGAGAACACCAGCTGCTCGGGCGACAGCGGCGAACTGTACGTCGTCTCCAGCACCGACGGCGGTGCCACGTGGGGCGAGCAGCGTTCACTCGCCGGCCTGTTCGACGGGTTCGACTACGGCTGGGCGCTGCACGGCCCGGGGCCCGGCCACGGCATCCAGCTCGACAACGGGCGCCTCCTGGTCAACGTGGCGCACCGCCGGGTCATCGTCGGCACCACCGCCGCCACCCGCAACTATGGCGTGTCGTCGCTGTACAGCGACGACCACGGCCGTACCTGGAAGGCCGGCGGCGCCGTGCCGGTGTCCGCCGACTATCCGATCAACGAGGCCCGGTTCGTCCAGCGCGCGGACGGCTCCGTACTCGTGAACGGGCGGGCCGCCGCCGGCGGCAACCGGCAGCGGATCACCGCGGTCAGCCTGGATCAGGGCCTGACCTGGTCGGCGCCCAAGCTGGACGGCGCGACCGGGACGTTCAACGCGGTGGACGCGAGCCTGGTCCGCTACACGAGCGGACGTGTCCTGTTCAGCCGCCCGGACGCACCCGTGCGCTACAACATGACCGTCTCGGTGAGCTACGACGAGGCGTACTCCTTCCGGTACAGCCGCGTCATCACCCCGAACCGCTCGTACTACTCCGACCTCGCCCAGCTGTCCGACGGCACGATCGTCCTGCTGTACGGCTGCGACGGCGACAACGCGAGCGCCCCGCTCCGGGTGAAGGTCGCGCGCTTCAACCTCGAATGGCTCACCCGGGGGCGCGACGGCCTGGCCACCGGCCCCGGGCTCCGCGAGCAGGCGTACGACCTGGCCCGCCTCTCCCGGCGCACCAGTGGCGGGACGGTCCAGATCGTCCGGGAGCCGACCGCGAGGGAGGGCGCCCGCGCGGTCTTCACCCCTTCGGCCGCCGGCGACCACCTCGACTACACGTTCCGCGTCGAGCGCGGCGGCGACCTCGACGTCCTGCTGCGCTATCACCGCTCGGGCGACGGCGGCCTGGTCACGGTGACGATCGACGGCCGGAGACCGCACAACGCCGTGATCGACACCACGGCCGAGGCGGCCGACGGGTACGACATCCTGGCGCTGGGCACCGTACGGCTCTCCGCCGGCCGGCACACCCTGCGGTTCACCTCGGCCGGCGCCGGACGCGGCGGCGGCCAGATCATCTCCCTCGACGAGCTCAGCGTCGTACGGGCCCCCGCCCACGCGGACGTGAACGAGGACATCACCATCGACAACGGGGCCCTGGGCTTCATCGTGGTCTCCGGCACCTGGGCCGCCGGCACGGGCGTGGCCGGCTACTACGGCGGCAACTACCAGTCGCACGCGGCCGGCGACGGCACCAGCACCGTACGGTGGCGACCGGCGCTTCCGGCCGACGCTCAGTACGAGGTCACGGCCTCCTACACCGCCGCGTCGAACCGCTCGCGGGCCGCCATGTACACCGTCCACCATGCCGGAGGCAGCACCCCGGTCGGCATCGACCAGACGGCGTACGGCACACCGGCGACGGATGGCAGCGAGTGGGTGTCCCTGGGCACGTTCTCCTTCACCGCCGGCCTCGACGGCTCGGTCGAGCTCAGCGACGCGCCGGACGGGTACGTCGTCGCCGACGCGGTGAGGTTCATCCGCCGAAGCTGACCCCGCGATCAGTTGGAACATTCCCGAACCACGGCCCGTCGCCCGGCATCGACTCCGGCCCTCGGACCAGTAGGATTCCTGCCCACCTTCGTGATCAGGAGCAGCCTTGACCTCCGATCGTCCCGGACCACCGCCCGGCTGCCCCGCGCACGCGAGTCGGACGCCGTTGTACGGACCCGCCTTCACCGCCGATGCGAGCAGCGTGTACGCCGAGCTCCGCCGGCACGGTGCCATCGCCCCGGTCGAGATCGCCCCCGGAACCCCCGCCATGCTCGTCATCGGCTATCACACGGCGCTGGAGGTGCTGCGCGATCCCGCGACGTTCCCGCGCGATCCGCGTCGCTGGCAGGAGCGCGTGCCCGCGGACTGCCCGGTGCTGCCGATGATGGGATACCGGCCCAACGCCCTCTTCACCGACGGCGCCGCACACGCCCGGGTGCGCGGGGCGACGACCGACGCCCTGGCCCGCATCGAGCTGAACGACCTGCGTTCCTATGTCGAAGACACCGCCGACATGCTCATCGACCGATTCGGCGCGAGCGGAAAAGCCGATCTGATCAGTGAGTATGCCCGGATCCTCCCGCTCATGGTGTTCAACCTGTTGTTCGGCTGCCCGCCCGACCTCGGCGACCGGCTGGTCGAGGGCATGAGCGGAATATTCGAGCTCGTCGAGCCCGAGAAGGCCAACGAGCTGCTGACCCGGACGCTGTTCGAGCTGGTGGCCCTCAAACGCGCGCGTCCCGGCCCCGACATGACGTCCTGGCTGATGGAACATCCCGCCGAACTGACCGACGAGGAGATGGTGCACCAGCTCGTCACGCTCCAGGGCGGCGGGACCGAGCCGGAGATGAACCTGATCGGCAACGGCGTTCGCCTGCTGCTGTCCGACGACCGGTTCGCGAGTGACCTCTCCGGGGGCAGCCTGCCCATCGAGGACGCGATCGACGAGATCCTGTGGACGGATCCACCGATCGCCAATTACGCCACCTCCTATCCCCGGTCGGACCTCAACGTCGCCGGCGCGCGCCTTCCCGAGGGCGAGCCGGTCGTGATCAGCTTCACCGGCGCGAACACCGATCCGTCACTGTCCTTCGAGCGCACCGGCAACCGAGCCCACCTGGCCTGGGGCGCGGGCCCGCACGCCTGCCCCGCCCAGATGCAGGCGCGTCTCATCGCCTCCGTGGCCATCGAGAAACTCCTCGACCGGCTGCCGGACATGCGACTCGCCGTCCCCGCGGACCAGCTCACCTGGCGGCCGGGCTTCTTCCACCGCGGCCTGACCGCGCTGCCGGTCGAGTTCGAACCCCTGCCCGCCCAGGCGACGGCCGCGGAGGAACCGCGAGACCCCGCTCCTCCCCCTCCGGCTCCCCGACCGGCTGAGACGTCGAGGCCCAGCCGCGGCAGGTCCCAGCGCCGGCGGAGCACCCTGATGGGTTGGTGGCGCGGACAGTAAGGAAGACCTTGGAAGTCAGGGCCGTGCTCTTCGACCTGGACGGCACGCTGGTCGACCACGACACCGCCGCCGAGATCGCGCTCGTCGAGACCCTTCGGGCGACCTCCGGCGTACGTCACGTCGACGACGCGCACGTACGGCGCCGGTGGAGGCATCTCGAAGAACCGGCGATGGATCGCTACCTGTCCGGAGAGCTCACCTTCACCGAACAGCGCCGCCTCCGCGTCACCTCTCTCGCCGCCGAACTCGGTCTGGGCGCCTGGGACGACCGGCGAGCCGACGCCTGGTTCGCCGAGTACCTGCGCCGCTACGAAGCCGCCTGGCGGGTCTACCCCGACGTACGGCCGGCGCTCGAGGCGCTCACCGTACGCCGCCTGCGCCAAGGGGTCCTGACCAACGGTGATGCCGACCAGCAGCGCAGAAAGCTCCTCCACGTCGGGCTCGCGGACGCACTGCCCGACGTCATCGTCTCCAGTGAGGTGGGCGCCGCGAAACCCAGTGCGCGGATCTTCCGCGCGGGCTGCGCCCGGCTCGGCCTGGTGCCGCACGAGGTCGTCTACGTCGGGGATCGGCTCCGCACCGACGCCATCGCCGCCATCGACGCCGGGCTGCGCGGGATCTGGCTGAACCGCGGCAGCGACCTCGGGCCGGTGGAGCCGCCGGTCATCCAGACCCTCGAGGACCTTCCCGCCCTTCTGGCCGCCGGATGAGGGTCTCGGTGAGCCCTGCGGCGGAGTCGGCGGCCGGTACGATCGCCGCGCATGAGCTCGCTGTTCGAGGCGGTATATGCCGATGGATGGGACGATGAGGTCGTCAATCCGCTGACCCGCGCGGTGGCCGAGGCGCGCGACGCGGCCGGGGAACCGTACACCGTCCTGCTGCTCGCCGACGGGCGACGGCACGCCGTGATCGACATCTCCTGGAGCGACGGGTACTGCCGCGTGGAGCGGTTCGACGCGGCAGGTCGGCGGCTGTCCCGGCACGAGCTGCGTGGCACGCCCGACGGAGACCTGTTCCTGCGCCAGGCCCGCACCTGGGACGGCAGCGCCACACCCGGCGTGGGCGCGTTCGAGTTTCCGCACGTCGCCGCCAGGCACCTCACGACGTACCGCCTCAGTGGCGAGCGCACGGACGTGGACGAGCCGCTCGGTGACCGCGGTTCCCGGCATGAGTCCCGCTCGGCGCAGAGCCCGCCCCGGCTGCCGGTCCCGGGTTTCGGCCGGTGGCAGGACCTGCTCGGACTCGCCGGCGACGGGCCGTCCGACATCGTCGATGCCGCCCGCAACCCGATGCCCGTCCGTACGGACTCCCGCCCTCCATGGCGTCCGCCTCGGCCGTTGCGGCCGGACGGGATCGAGGAGCTGTTCGCCACCGGTGCCGAGCGCGTCATCGAGGGCCGGCGCCTCCGGCTGAGCACCCGTGGCGCCGGGTCGCTGCGCCTGCCCTCCGGCCGGCTGGTCGCGGCCGACCCGTCGTCGCTGCCCTACGCCGGCAAGCCGTTCAGCGTCACCGTCTCGCCGGGAACGTATCCGGTGACGGTCGGCCTGGCCACTTTCGTCGACGATCCCGGCCACAGCCGCGTGGTCGCCGCCCGGCTCGACGTCACGGACCGGCCCGTGGACCGGTGGGAGCCGGCGCTGCTCGACGGCCAGGACCCGATCGACCTCGGCTACCAGGAGTTCTTCGGATTCGGCGTCGACGCCGGTGGCCTGCTTCGTCGCGGACATGTTGCTTTTCCCGTCCGAGACCGATGACGAGGACGACGGCTGACGTCGGCATCGCAAAAGGCATGAAAGGCCAATTTCGGCCGATGCATGTGCGACAGAATTGCTTTCATGGGGAAATCGGAATTGGACGGTCCTAAAACGCCGTCGAAGCCTGATTACAATCGCTTGGCGCTGTTGGCATACGTGGTTTTGTGGGATCTCGAACCGGCACACCGCATCGAGCGGGCGTTGCGGATCGTCCGGGGGAGCGTGCTGTTTCGAGAGGGCGGTAACGTCCGGCGACGCGTGTTGAGGCGCAGTTACCACGCCTCGCGGAACGCCGCGGGCCGACCGCGCGGCTGGCTGAGGATGTGCCCGGTCGAGGCCGCTCTCGATCCGGGGCTGGCCGAGTCGCTCAAGGAGCTGTCCCGTGGCGAACGCGTCGCGTACGTCCTGCAGCGCCTGGAGGGTCTGACCGCCGAGGAGGCGGTGGCGGAGCTGCGGCGTCTGCGCCTCCCCGTGGAGGATGACGTCGTCGTCCGCCGCGGGGTCGAGTCCGTCGATGCCGCGACCGGGCTGAGCCCGGACGAGCAGCGTGCGGCGATCAGCGCCCTGGAGGTGGGGACGGTCGCCGTCTCGCCGCGGTGGTCGCCGCGCCGTGCCCGGAGGCGGCTGGCCGTGCCGCTCGTGGGCGTGCTGGCCGTGGCCGGTGCGGTGCTGGGATGGCCGGGGAAGAAGGCCTCCCTGGAGGTGGAGACCCGAGTCGATGCGCACGCCGCCTCCCTCGGGATTTGGCCGTCCCGCGGCGACCGCCTGCACGACCGCGCGCTGCTCGGCCGGGCGCGCGACGCGTGGGAGGGCGTACCGGAGAGCCCGAAGGAGGACGGCTTCGACTACGGCCCCGTCACGCTGTACGGCCTTCGTGCGGTGCCTCATCCCCGGCCCGCGCCGGGAACGCTGAGGGTGCTGTTCGCCGGGACCGTCGGGTCGCGCCGGAGCGTGGTGCTCGCCGACGGATATCTCCACGCGTTGTACTCCGAGTACCCCGCGGACTCCGAGGAGGATCGCGACGGGTCCCTGACCGTCCAGACCGATCCGCCGGGCGTGTTCGGCGCCGGTCCGTTGGCCCTCACTCCACCCGCTTCGTCCAACGGGACGCGGCTGGCGTATCTGCTCCCCCCGGATGCCGACCGCGTGGAGGTCGCGACGCTGGAGGAGACACGGCCGGCGTGGCGGCCCGGGACGATACAGGACGGCGTGCTCACCATGCCGGAGCGCAACGGGCCGACCTGCCACCGCACGCTGTTCCGCGTGTTCGCCGAACACGGCGGCCGCGGCGCCGGTGTGTTCACCGGCCTGGACAACCCGCTGACGATGACGCGGGTCTCGTGGTCCCCGCCGCCCACCGAGTCCAAGTCAGAAGCAGATCTCGACACCCGGCTGACTCGCGATGTGATCTGCAACGACGAGTCCTTTCCCGTGCGCTACACGAGAGTGATCGATGAGGTGAGAGTCGAGGGCTTCTGGCACGGTGCGCTGCCCGAGGCGCACCACCAGGGCGCGTTCGCGAGCCTCGTCATCCATTACGGCTGGGAACCGGACAGCCCGCCGCAGGTGCTACGGCCGGTGGAACAGGAGACCCAGACCCTGCTCATCGACCGGCCGTCCGGCAAGCCCGGCACGGTGCAGATCGTCGAACGCGCCACCGATGACGGCGAGGGCGGCCTGGCCGACGAAACCGCCTACGCGGTCGCCTCCTGGCACGCTCCGTCCCACCGCTGGTACATGGTCGCCGGCGGCACGCCGGCCATCGTCCGGATGCGCGCCTGGGGCAGACACGACAAGAACGTGGACGGGAACACGCTGATCATCCGCGGCCCGAAGAACCACCAGCTCGATGGGCCGGAATGGCATACGAGCGTCGACGCCGAGACCAGCTCCGGCGAACCGGGGACCCTGCCGTGACGCCCGCACTACGCGCGTCGGCGTAGTCCGAAAGCCGCCCCTCGGCCGACGCCGGGCGGTCCGCGGTACCGAATGATGGCCGGGCACAGCGACATGCCGATGCCCGAGGAGGTGCCGTGCGGGACGTGCTCGCCGGGGCTTGGAACCGTGGCCGCCGCATCGAGCGCTTCTGCCATGGCCTCGGTGTGGTGCTCATCTGCGCGGGACTGTTCCACCTGCTCGTCTTCTCGGTCGACGGCGGCCCCTGGTACGGCCCGGTGTCCTGGCGGAAGCCGGCCACCTTCGGATCGTCCTTCGGGCTGACGTTGGTCACGGTCGCGTGGGTGGCCTCGTACCTGCCGATCGGCGAGCGCAGGCGCGCGGCGCTGCTGGGCGTCTTCGCGGCCGACTGTGTCGTGGAGGTCGGCGGCATCACGTTGCAGGCGTGGCGGCACGTGCCCTCCCACCTGAACCGGGAGACCGCGTTCGACTCCGCGGTCTCGACCGTGCTCGCCGCCGGGGGCGCCGTGCTCGTCGTGGTCCTGGGCGTCCTGGCCGGGACCGCCTTCCGGGCGAATCCCGGGGTTCCGGCCAGTATGCGGCTGGGCCTGCGGGCCGGGTTCGTGAGCCTGATGATCGGACTGGCCACCGGCGCCGCGATGATCGCCCGTGGGACGGCCGAGGTCGGCGCCGGGCACCAGCGGCAGGCCTATCACGACCTCGGTTTCCTCAAGCCCGTCCACGGCGTGAGCCTCCACGGGGTCCTGGTCCTGCCCGCGCTGGCCTGGCTGTCGTCCCGTACCTCCTGGGACGAGCCCCGCCGTACCCGGGTCGTGGCGATCGCGGCCGCCGGGTACGGCCTGGCCACCGCCGCCGCCCTCGCCTACTCCCTGCTCCGATGAGAGTCAGGTCTCTTGCCGTCGACATCGCCCTGGCGGCCGTGCTGACCCTCGTCGGGGTCGTCGGCAGCGCGTTCGCCGGGGCTCCGGACCGGGCGGCGGTTCCGATCGACGCGCCGGGGTTCGCGCTGGTGGTGGCGGCGGCCCTGGCACTCGCCGTGCGCCGCAGGTGGCCGCTGCCGGTGCTGGCCGCCGTCTCGGCGGTCACCTCGGCGTACCTGGTCCGCGGGTACGCCTACGGGCCGATCCTGGTCTGCTTCATGCTCTCGGTGTACAGCGCGGCCAGGCACGCGGCGCCGGCCAGGTCCGCGCCGTACTCGCTGGCCGCGCTCGCCCTCCTGGTGATCCACCTGTTCGTCCGCGACACCGCGCTCGGCCTGTACGGGCTGATCCCCGTCTCCGCCTGGGTGGTCGTGCCGTTCGCCCTGGGGTTCACCCTGCGGACGCGGTGGGAGGCGGCCGTACGGGCGCGCGCCGAGACCATCCGTCGGCATGTCGACGAGGAGCGGTTCCGGGTCGCCCAGGAGGTGCACGACATCGTGGGGCACGGGCTCGCCGCGATCAAGATGCAGGCCGATATCGCGCTGCACCTGCTCGCCAAGAAGCCCGACCAGGCGGAGCTGGCGCTGTCGGCCATCAGCCGTACCAGCAGCGACGCTCTCGACGAGCTCCGCGCGACGCTCGCGGTGATCCGCCGGACACGGGCCGACGCGGAACGGTCGCCGGTCCCGGGGCTGGCCGGGCTCGGCGGGCTCCGGCGGCGCATGGCGGACGCCGGTGTCCACGTGGGTCTCGCCACCTCGGGGGAACCTCCGGCCGCCCTCCCGGTCGCGGTCGACGTGACCGGCTACCGGATCGTCCAGGAGTCGTTGACCAACGTGCTGCGGCACAGCGGAGCCACGACGGCGAGCGTGAGCATCCGGTACCGGCCCGGGAGCGTCGTCATCGTGGTCGCCAATCCCGTGACGGAGACGACGGCCGGATCGGCCGGCATGGGCGGGCTCGGGATCTCCGGGATGCGCGAACGCGTCCTCGCCCTCGACGGGGAGTTCGCCGCCGGGCCGGTCCCGCACGGCCGTTTCGAGGTCCGCGCCCAGCTGCCGTACGGAGGTCGAACATGATCGAAGTGCTCGTCGTCGACGATCAGGAGCTCGTCCGCCTCGGACTGCGCACCCTGATCGAGAACGAGGACGGGATGTCCTGCGCCGGAGAGGCCGCCGACGGGCTGGCCGCGGTCGCCGCCACCCGGCGGGAGCGGCCGGACGTCGTCCTGATGGACATCCGCATGCCCGGCGTCGACGGGCTCACCGCCACCCGGCGGATCACCGCCGACCCGTCCCTCACCGGGACCAAGGTCATCGTCCTCACCACGTTCGAACACGACGAGTACGTCTTCGACGCCCTGCGCCACGGGGCCAGCGGCTTCCTGCTCAAGGACACCAAGCCGGCCGAGCTCCTGGGCGCCATCCGCTCGGTCGTCCACGGTGGCGCGCTCATGTCGCCCTCGGTGACACGCAAGGTCATTCGCGCCTTCGTGGCGAACGCCCCGCGCCCGGTCCGGCCGCACCCGGCCCTGGACACGCTGACCGACCGGGAGCGGGAGATCCTCGCGCTGGTCGCGGAGGGCCTGAGCAACGAAGAGATCGCCGCACGGCTGGTGATCAGCCCGGCCACGGCCCGTACCCACGTCAGCCGCGCGATGGTCAAGCTCGGCGCCCGCGACCGGGCGCAGCTGGTCGTCTTCGCCTACCAGTCCGGCCTGGGCGACTGACCGCTTCCGTACGCGAATCCGCGTAGTCCGGTCGCCGCCTCCGGGACGATGTCCGATCGGGCATGGTCGGCGACGATCGCGGGGTGACACGAATCAGCACGTCAGGACAAGGCCGCGATCACGCGACCGCGGATGGCGCCGGCCGCCGAAGCAAGGCCTGGTGGCGATGGGCGCGCCGCCTCCTCATCGCCGCTCTGGCGTGCGCCGTCGCCGCGACGTTGTTCTCGTTCGGCTACAACGCCGCGACCGCCGGCCGGGCCCGCGAGCCGGCGGGCCTGCGGTTCGTCACCGCCGACGGCATCCGCACCCGGTACCGGCAATGGGGCGGCGACGGGCCACCGGTCGTCCTGGTCCACGGGTTCGCCGAATCGGCGGACACCTTCGATCCACTCGGCCGGGCACTCGCCGGACACCGCCGGGTGTACGCGCTCGACCTGACCGGCTGGGGCTACAGCGAGCGCAAGGGGCCGTACGACACCGACCACCAGGCCGCGCAGGTGCTGGGCTTCCTCGACGCGCTGCACCTGGACCACGTCACGCTCGTCGGGCATTCCACCGGCGCGGCCGTGGTCGCCGCCGCGACGCTACGGTCGCCGGGCCGCGTCTCGCGGCTGGTGTTCCTTGACGGGGACGCGCTGAACACCGGCGCCGGCGCGAGCGCCGCCGGGCTCCAGACCACGCTTCCGCCCCCGTACCGCGCGACCTTGCTCCGGCTCGCCATCCGCTCGGACTGGCTGATCCGCCAGATCTACGAATCCAACTGCGGCCCGGGCTGCCCCCACCTCGACCGCGCGGGCGTGGACCAGTGGCGCCGCCCCTTGCAGGTCGCGGGCGCGGAGAACGGAATCTGGCACATGACGAGCATCGTCGGCCTGCCCGCGACCCGCGTGGCCGCGCTCGCCCGCGTCCCGATCTCCAAGGCGGTGATCTTCGGCGCCGCCGACGATGTGTTCACCAGGTCCTCGCCGTACGAGACGGCGCAACGAATCGGCGCCCCGGCGCCGGTCCTCATCCCCGGCGCCCGCCATCTGTCCTTCATCTCCCGTCCCGCTCAGGTCGCCACGGCGATCCTCGGGTGAGCCGAGGCGACGGCGACCTACGGACCGTTCGGCGCCGCCCCGTGGACGACCAGCGGCTGATCCGCAAGATCAACGTGGCGACCGCGGGTCTGTGCCTCGTCCCCCATGAGGGGTACGTTCGGGCCGTGACGCGCTTTTCGCAGGCCGTGGGCTGGCTGGCGCTGCTCGTCGTCGTCCTTCCCGCGCTCGGGTACCTGCTGGTGCTGCTCGTGGCACGTCCGCGGCCCCCGATGGCCTTCGCCTCCTGGTACGGGCTCTTCGTCCTGATGTGGTTCCTGGTCGCGCTGCCCGTTGTGGCGCTGCTGTGGGTGATACCGCCGCTCCCTCGCGCCGCCGTCGCCGCCGTGGTCGTCTACCTGGTCGCGCTGGTGGTGCCGTTGGCCTCCGGGATGGCGCGGTACCCGCTGCACGTCGTCCGCTGCGGCCACCTGCCCGTGGTGGGTACGACGTTCGCCGCCGGCTACACGTACAGGGTCCCCGGCAGCCCGGCGTATGCGGTGACGCCCCTCGACGACCGCTTCTTCTGCTCCCGCGAGGAGGCCTCGGCCGCAGGCTTCCACGAATCATCGAGCTGACGGCCCCGGACGTCGCCGCACCTCCCCGAAGGCCGCTCGGCTACAGATCGGCGAAGAGCACGCGCTCACGTGCCTGTTCGACGGCGACCAGCAGGGCGCCGCGTACGGCGGGCCGGTCCGGGATCGCGCTCGCCTCCACCCGCGGCCGGGCCAGGCACATGCCGGCAACGGCCCGCTGGACACGTCCAGCGAGTTCGCCGCCTCCGGCAGAACCGACGTGGCTGCCCAGCACGACGAGTTCGGGGTCCAGAACGGTGCAGATGGAGGCGACCCCCAAGGCGATCCGCCGGGCCAGCTCGTCGAGGAAGCCCGCCCCCGCCGCACTTCCCACGGCGGCCGCCACGCTCTGCGCGGCATTCTCCCCCGCGATCTGGTGCGTCTCGGCGAGTTCCCGCACTGCCTGCGAGCCCACCAGGGCCTGGAAGGCGGCGGTCGCCGCATACCGGCTGCGGTCGAAGGCGCCGTTGCTCACCGTCGAGCCGGGAACGGGCATCGCACCGAGTTCACCGGCCGCACCCGCGGCCCCTCGTAGCAGCTGATCGCCCACCATGACGGCCGACCCAGGCCCACGCCCGACCCAGACCAGCACGAAACTGCGTGCGTCGCCCGCCACTCCCAGCGCGCGCTCGGCCATCGCGGCGAGGTTGACGTCGTTGTCGATCCGGACGGGCAGCCCCAGCTTTCGGCGGATGACTTCAACCACGTCTCCGTCCCATGCGGGCATTTCGTAGCAGAACTGAACATGGCTTGTATCGGGCTCAATGACGGCGGGAAGGGCGATCACGCACACCTGCACCCGCGCCATGGAGATCTGCGCGGCCCGGGTGAGGTGCTCCACGATCGCGTGTACCGCTTCGGCCGGGTCCGCGGCGGCGTCGGTCACGACCGTCGTCTCCGCCAGCACTCGCCCCGTGATGTCGGCGAGAACGGCGGTCGTCGTGTCCGGGTAGACCTCGATCGCGGCCACATGGCCGCACGACGGGTCGAGCCCGTAAAGGGCCGCGCCGGGCCCGCGCCCGCTCTCTCGTACGCCGGCCTTGACGATCAGGCCGCGTTCCTCCAGCCGCAGCAGGACATGGCTGGCCGTCACCTTCGAGAGCCCGGTCGTCTCGCTCACCTGCGCCCGAGTCAGCGGTCCCGACGACGCCAGCAGCTCCAGCGCGGCGCGATCGTTCAGCGTACGCAACAGACCTGGACGCCCGGGGTTCGCGGTCATGCGACCAATCATCGCCCACCGGCCCCCGGGTGAAGCCGCAGAGGCCCAAGGTGGCCTCATGCCCCATGCGCTGATCCTCGGTGGTACGGCAAGGGGGCGTCGGGCCGCGGGCCGGTCGGGTCGGCGCGGCGGGTCCGGATCATGGCGACCGTGATTAGCAGGGTGACCGCCGCGATCCCGGCGGCGACGGCGAAGGTCCGGTCGAAGCCGACGACCAGCGCGTGCCGGTAGTCGCCGTGGGCGCGGGCGGAGCCGGCGACCGCGCTCCAGGCGACGGTGCTCAGCACCGCGAGCCCCACGGCGCCGCCGATCTGCCGGCCGGCGTTGAGCACGCTGGCGGCCACCCCCGAATCGGAGTCGGTGATGCCGGCGAGCGCGGCCAGCGGCAGCGGCACGAACATCAGGCCCAGGCTCGCGCCGGTGACCAGGGTGGGGCCGAGCATTCCACCCACGTAGCCGGCGTTCTCGGTCAGCAGCGACAGCCAGTACAGGCCCCCGGCGCAGCCGGCGCCACCGGCCAGCAGCAGCGGGCGTGCCCCGATCCGCGGCATCAGCACGGAGGCGACCGCGGAACCGGCCAGCACGGCGACGGTCAGCGGCAGGAACGCCACCCCGGCCCGCATCGCCGAATATCCCCAGACCTCCTGCGCGAACAGGATGAGAAAGAAGAACGCGCCGAACAGCACGGTCCCCACGCTGAGCATGATGAGGTTCGCCCCGAGCCGGCCGCGGTCGCGCAGCAGCCTGCCGGGCAGCAGCGCGTGCCGGCTCCGCGACTCGACGATGCCGAACGCGGCGAGCAGCACCACGCCGGCCACCAGCGCGACGACCACCTTGGTGTCGCCCCAGTGGGACACGCCGTCCGGGCCGGTCGCCGCGCCGGACAGACCGTAGACGAGCGCGGCGATCCCCGTGGTCCCGGTCAGCGCCCCCGGGATGTCGAGACGACCGGGCAGCCGCGGCGCCCCGGCCAGCACCAGGGGCGCGGCCAGTGCCGCGGCGACCCCGAAGGGGACGTTGACGAACAGCACCCACCGCCAGGACGCGTAGTTGACCAGCAGCCCGCCGGCCACCAGCCCGATCGCACCGCCCGCCACACTCATCGCGGAGTACACGCCCATGGCCCGGGCGCGCGGCCTGCCCTCCGGGAAGGTGGTGACGATCAGCGACAGCGCTGCCGGAGCGACGATCGCGCCGCCGGCGCCCTGTACGGCACGGGCCGCCAGCAGCCAGGCCTGGGAGGTGGCGAACCCTCCGGCCAGCGACGCGGCGGAGAACACCAGCAGACCGATGACGAACATCCGGCGGCGGCCCAGCAGGTCGCCGGCCCGGCCACCGAGCAGCAGCAGCCCGCCGAACGCCAGCGCGTAGGCGTTGACCACCCACGACAGGCTCGCCCCGGAGAAGTGCAGGGCGTCCTGGATCCGTGGCAGGGCGACGTTCGTAATGGTCGCGTCGAGCACCACCATCAGCTGGGCGGTGGCGATGACCAGCAACGACAGGCCCTGGCGGGGGCGGTGCCCGACCGGCGCGGCGCCGCGTGCGGCCGGCACGGGTGGGGCGACCACCGAGCGAGTTTCGGACATGAGGGTTCCTCTTCCTGACCGTGGTTCGAGCGGGATCAACCGCGCGCGGGGCGGACGTTGTGGGTGCGGCGGAACACGTTGCCGGGGTCGTAGCGCCGCTTGACGTCGGCCAGCCGCCGGTAGGTGGCCGGCGGGTAGACGCTCTCGACGTCGGCGTCGGTCGCGGTCCCGAGGAAGTTGACGTAGGTACCGCGGCTCCGGGCCACGACCGAGGGCCACCGGGCGAACGGCGCGGTCGCGAGCTCCGGCGCGGCACCGGGCGGCAGCATCACACCCGCCACGACCAGCGCCTCGGCATCCCGGTGGGCGAAGGCGGTGGCGTCCGGCGCGACGCGGGCGAACGCGCCGCCCAGCCCGCGCAACTCGACCATCGAGCCGTCGGCGTGCACGTCCGCGATGGCGCCGACCGTCGCGTCGTCCAGGGCCGGAACGAGCGCGTTGCGTACTTCCATCCGGGCCCCGGGTGGCAGGGCGGGAGAGGTCACCAGAACGTCGCCGTACGGCATCGCGCGCACGGCGTCGGAGGTCACCGGGGCGAGCGCGCGGAACGGGCGCAGTGCCGCGTCGGCGGCGTCGCGGTCGGGACCGGCGTAGCAGCACTGCACCATGGCCGCGGCGGGCCGGCCGGACATCGGCGGCAGCAGGTTGAGGGCGGTGGTCAGGTTCTCGTCGCCCGCCTGGGCGAGCTCCCGCCAGTCGGCGACGAGCCGCGGCAGGTCGGTGAGCCGGTAACCGATCGCCCCGAAGTGCACGGTGGTGACCGGCTGGGCGGTGAACTCGAAGGAGGTCACCACGCCGAAGTTGCCGCCGCCTCCACGCAGCGCCCAGAACAGGTCCCCGTGCTGTTCCGGGTCGGCGCGGATCAGCTCCCCGTCCGCGGTGACCAGGTCCGCGGCGACCAGGTTGTCGATGGCCAGCCCGTGGCGGCGCACCAGCCACCCGATCCCGCCGCCGAGGGTGAGCCCGCCCACGCCGACCTCCCGGGTGTCGCCGGCGGTCAGGCCCAGCCCGTACGGTGCCAGCGCGGCGGTCACCGCGCCCCAGGTCGCGCCCGCTCCGATGCGGACGCGGCGGCTCGTCCGGTCCAGGACCTCGACGGCACACAGGTTCCGCAGGTCGATCACCATGCCGTCGGTGTTCGTGCTGAGCCCGGCCATGCTGTGCCCGCCGGAACGCACCGTGACGGCCAGGCCGGCGGCGGTGGCGTAGCGTACGGCGGCGGCCACTCCGGCCGCGTCGGGCGGACGGATCACCAGGTCGGGCGTGCCCTGCGCGAACACGGTGGCCGCGGCTTCGGCATAGCCGTCGACGCCGGGTGCCAGCACCTCGCCGGGCAGCCTGCTCGCGACACCGCACAGGCCACCGTGGAGGGGTTCGGAATGTGAGGTCTGTGTCATGCCGACGATGCTGCTCGGGCGCAGGGGTGCCGGTCGTCGTGCGCAGGGCGTCTTTCCTGCCTGGTCGGCGGGGAGCGGGCGGGCCGCGCCGGTACCCCCGTGGGAGGGGCGGCGATACTACGGCGGGAGCAGGTGGGAGCCCCTCCGCCGGAAGGATGGCAGCGGGGGACCGGGCACGTACGCTCTGAGGATGGGCACGGATCATGGCCGGGGCTGGCTCTACGGCACCGGCTGGCTTATCTCGGCGGGCGTCACACTGGTGGCGTTCCGCATGTGGCATCTGCACCTACGCGAGGTCGAGCAGCGCGCGGAGGAGGCGGAGCGCACCAGGGACGAGGTCGCACGGCGGCAGACGATGGAGGAGCGGCTGCGCATCGCCCGCGAGCTGCACGACTCCCTGACACACAGCATCTCCGTGATCCGGGTGCAGGCGGGCGTGGCGGCCCACCTGGCCCGCAAGCGCGGCGAGGAGGTCCCCTCCGCGCTGCTGGCGATCAAGGAGGCGAGCGCCGACGCCGCCCGCGAACTGCGCGCCACCCTCGACGTGCTCCGCAGCGGCGACGCCGACGGCGGCACCGGCCTCGACCAGCTGGCCGGCCTGATCGCCCGGGCGCAGGCGGCGGGGCTGACGGCGACCGTGACGGTGACCGGGACCGAGCGGCGGCTCCCGCCCGACGTCGACCAGGCCGCCTACCGGATCGTGCAGGAGGCGCTCACCAACGTCTCCCGGCACGCCGGCCCGGCCGACACGTCCGTACGGCTCGGGTACGGGCAGGAGACGCTGATCGTTCAGATCGACAACGACGCTCCGGGCTCCACCGGCGGCATGGACCCGGCCGATGGTGTGGAAGGCGGCCTGGAGCCGTCCTCCGCCCGGGGGCTGGGGCTGATCGGCATGCGCGAACGCGTCGCCGCCCTCGGTGGACGGCTCCACGCCGGGCCGCGCGAGCAGGGCGGCTTCCGGGTACGGGCCGAGCTCCCGATGCGGCCGTCCCCGTGATCCGGATCCTGCTCGCCGACGACCAGGCGCTCATCCGCAACGGCATCCGGATGTTGCTGGAGTCCGAGGACGGCATCGAGGTGACCGGCGAGGCCGCCGACGGGCGGCAGGCGGTCGCGCTGGCCCGGGAGCATCGGCCGGACATCGTCCTGCTGGACATCCAGATGCCCGTACTGGACGGGATCGAGGCGACCAGGCAGATCGCGGATGATGAGGAGCTGGACGCCGTCCGCGTGGTCATCCTCACCAACTACGGGCGGGATGAATACGTCTTCCGCGCGCTGCGGGCCGGGGCCAGCGGGTTCCTGCTGAAGGACACCGAGCCGGCCGACCTACTCCAGGCGCTGCGGGTGGTGATGCGCGGCGACGCGCTGCTGTCCCCCGCCGTCACCCGGCAACTGATCACCGAGTTCGTCGCCCGCCCGCCGGACACCCTCGGCACGGCGGGCCTGGAGGCCCTCACCAACCGGGAACGCGAGGTGGTGGCCCTGGCCGCGCACGGCCTGAGCAACGACGAGATCGCCGCGTCGCTGGTGCTCAGCCCCACCACCGCCAAGACCCACATCAGCCGGGCGATGACCAAGCTCGGCGCCCGCGACCGCGCCCAGCTCGTGGTCTTCGCCTACCAGTCCGGCCTCGTCAGCGCCCGCGACCCCGGCCGCCCGGCCGGCTGAATGCCGTAATGCCCGACCGCTTTCCGAGACCGCGCGGCGTCCGCCTCACGGTCCAGGCGGCGGGTAGAACCACGCCGTCGACCGGGCCTTCGTGGTCAGGCCGCTCCGGCGGCAGATCTCGCGTACCGCCGCCCGGGAGATGTCGAGTTTCGGCAGGAACGCAGCTGCGCCGCCCTCGGCGATCACGTCCGCGACCTCCTCCCGGTCGAGCGCGGCCGACATCAGGATCACGGTGATCGGTTCGGCGCGAGGTATCGCCGTGAGTTGCTCCGCGAGATCGAAGCCGTTCTCCTCGCCGAGAACGATGTCGATGAGTGTCACATCGGGCTGCAGTTCATCGTGCAGGCGGAGGGCCTGCGAGCCCGTCGAGGCGACACCGATGATCGCGATTTCTTCTCCTTCGAGCAGATCGCCGGCGACCCGGCGGAAGTGATCGTCGTCATCGACGATGAGACATCGAAGGGTGGAGGCTCCGGCGCCTTGGCCATGGGAGCCGAGGGTGGGTGAAATCATCGTCTCGTCCATGACCACAGTGCACTCCGGCGGCGCGCGCGGCGTATCACCCGGAGGGTGGGGTTGTGGAACCGCCTAGAAGAGCGTATCCTCCGGCGGCCCGATGAGCGCCCGAGTCCGGGCGCGTTTGCCCAGTTCATCGGCCCTTCATGGCCGCGAGGACCTATCGCTGAACGAACGTCCGCGGAGTAGTCTCCTGAAAACATGGGGGATATGTCGCCGTCAGTTGACGTCGACGACCGGGGGCTGTCGTGGCGCGGCTGGCGTGGCCGGGACCGGGAGTGGAGTGTTGTCACCCGGCTGCTACGAGCGGCCGAGATGGGTCGGGCCGGGGTCCTGCTGGTCGAGGGCCCGTCGGGAATAGGCAAGACTCGGCTGCTCGCGGAGGCGACGGACGCCGCGGCGGCGCGCGGGTTCATGATCGCCCAAGGCCGAGGGGACGAGCTGCGCCGGCTGGTCCCGCTGGCGCCCCTGATGTCGGCTCTCGGGGAGTCCCCCGGCACCCTGGGAGTTCCCGAGAGACTGGCCTCCTCGGACGCCGGCGACCTTCGGCTGTGGTTGCTGGATCAGCTACGGACTCGCCTGGAGCATCGGCTGATGCGCGGCGCGATGCTGGTCACCCTCGACGACCTGCAGTGGGCCGACCCCTCGACCGTACGGGCGCTGCGCTCGCTGCTGCCCGACCTGGCCTCCTACCCGGTCGTGTGGATACTGGCCCGTACGAGCGGCACGAACGACACCGATCTGAATCTCCTGTACGAGGTGCTGGAGCAAGAAGGCGCCAACCGAGTCGCGCTGGTGCCGCTGAGCGAGGACGCGGTCATCAAGGTCACCGAGGACATCCTCGGCGCGGCCCCCGAGTCCGACCTGCTGACACTGGCCGAGAGAGCAGGGGGCAACCCGTTTCTGCTCGTCGAGTTGCTCGACGGGCTCAGTGAGGAAGCGGCCGTCGAGCTGTCTCGGGGACACGCACGGCTCGCCTCGGCACGGCAGGCACAACTGCCGCAGAGGGTTCAGACGTTCGCACGGACACGTCTGGAGCGGCTGTCGTCACAGACCCGGCGCCTGCTCCAGGCGGCGGCGGTGCTCGGCCGTTCCTTCTCGGTGGACGATCTCGCCGACATGCTGGACGAGCCGGCCAACGAACTGCTGCTGGCGCTCGAGGAGGCGTTGACAGCCCAGATCGTGGTCCCCGCCGACGAGCTGCTGATGTTCCGGCACGATCTGCTACGGCAGGCGGTGATGGACGGCCTCCCCGTGTCCATACGCCGATGGCTGCACCTCAGGGCCGGGGAGACGTTGTTGAAACATGACGGCTCGGCGGTCATGGCGGCCACCCACTTCATGGTGCATGCCAAGCCCGGCGACGCGCGTATCCTCGCCGGGCTGGATCGCGCGGCGGCCGAAGTGCTCCCGTCGTCACCGCAGACCGCGGCCGAACTCCTCACCCGCGCTCTGGAGCTCACCGGCCGCTCCGATCC
This sequence comes from Actinoallomurus acaciae, assembly GCF_042429965.1. Taxonomy (NCBI): domain Bacteria; kingdom Bacillati; phylum Actinomycetota; class Actinomycetes; order Streptosporangiales; family Thermomonosporaceae; genus Actinoallomurus; species Actinoallomurus acaciae. The sequence continues at coordinate 10,448 of NZ_JBHLZP010000010.1, read as the reverse complement.
CGCCCGGTTCGACCGTACGGTGACCGCGGTCAGTGCCCTGACCGCCGCCGGAAGGCTGTCGGAGTCGGCCGAGCTGGCGCGCAGTGCGCTGGAGAACGCCCCGCACGGCCAGGCCGCCGGCCTGCGACACCAACTGGCGCTCATCCTGTTGATGAACGGCCGGTCGGAGGAGGCGGTGGTCGAGATCGAGAAGGTGCTCGCCCGGCGGGATCTCTCCGACGAGCTGCGTGACGCCGCCGAGCTGGCGTGGTTCGGGGCTCTCATCCTGCACAAGGACTTCTGGCAGGGCAGGCGGCGGGCAGAGACGATCACGGCCGACCCCGACGGGCACGGCGACGACGCCCGAGTGGGAGCGCTCATGCTTCTCCTGCACATCGCCTGGGCGGAAGGACGGATCGCCGATGGGTTCGGTCACATCCGCGATGCCGTACGGATCGCGCTCGGCGAGTCGAGTAGGACGCACGCCGCGACCCCGCGTCTCTTCCTGGCGGCCATTCTCCAGTGCATGCGTCACTTCGAGGAGGCCGAGACGGTCATCCGGGCCGCGGAGGAAGAGATCGAGGCGACGGGACAGACCGTGCACGCCGCCAACATCGTGTTCGTACGTGCGTACATGCGGCTCACCGCCGGCCGGCCCGATGACGCCGCCGCCGAGGCCGAGGCAGGGCTCGAGACGGCCGGAGAGCTGGGCACCTACGGGTTCACCCGGCTGGGACACGCCGTGCTCGCCATCGTCGCGCTGCGGCGTGGCGACCTGTCCCAGGCCGTCCGGCACATCGAGCGGTATCGCGCCCAGGCCGACGACAACGCCATACCGTGGGGATGGGGAACCTGGGCCGTGGCGCTGGTGACCGAGGCCGAGAGCGGCCCGGGGCGCGCGAAGCAGGTGCTCGGTGCCGACACACGGATGTGGCGCTGGCACCTGGGACTGGAACCCAGCCTGGCGGCCTGGCAGACACGAGTCTCGCTGGCCGCCGGCGACCGCGCGCTCGCCGTGGCGGTCGTCGACACCATCGAGGCACTCGCCCAGAGCAACCCCGACTTCCCCGCCCTCGCCGATGCGGCAGCGCACGCCCGCGGGATCCTCGACAACGACGCGGCGTCGCTCCGGCACGCCGGCGCCCGGCTCGTCGATCCATGGGCCCGCGCCTCGGCCGCCGAAGACCTGGGCGTCATGCTCACCCGTGGCACGGTCGAACCCGACTATCAGGCCGCCGTCCACAGCCTGGACCGAGCGCTTGAGGGTTACGAAAAGATCGGAGCCCTGCGGGATGCCGCTCGTGTCCGCGCGAGACTACGCGGGTTCGGACTCCGGCGCCGTCACTGGAAGCAGTCGGCTCGGCCCGTGACCGGCTGGGACAGCCTGACCGACACCGAACGCAGCGTCGCGACACTCGTCGCACAGGGCCTTACGAACCAGCGAGTCGCCGCACAGATGTTCGTCTCGCCCCACACCGTCAAATTTCATCTTCGTCAGGTGTTTCGTAAGCTCGACATCGGCTCACGGGTCGAACTGGCCAACGTCGCCGCCGGGCGACGGCCGGATACCGCGGCCCCCGGCCAAGGATCACCGAGGCGCTGAGCGGGCGATCGGGAGGCGGCGGCCCTTTACCTCATGGTCTCCTGAAAAACAACCCCACCCGATGGGGGATATGAGCGGTCGGCCCCTTCAGCGAAGATGTCGCTAGTGCCGCCGGGCTCGCGGTGACCCGACCGGCCGGACGTCTGGGGGGATTCGGCCGGGTCGCGGGGGGAGGTCATCGCTTCCTGAGCCGCGCGGCATCGAATGGTACGACCGGGCCCCATGCCGGGCGGGGTGGTTTGGGGCCCGGTCGCGGTCGTACCTGTTCCTGGCAGGAGATCCGGTGGATCGGCGTACGCGGGGAAGGCCCCACTGCCAAGATCCGTCGACGTCTGCGTCTGCACAGGTGGGCGAACGTCGGCGGACCTCGGCGGCTGTTATTCGATCTCGGCCACGAATGAGACCGGTTCGGGGATCATCCGCGTGTCCGGCAGAGACCGCCGGGGGCCTATCTGTGTCCTGCCAGGTGGCCGCGGACCCGGTCGGCCTGCGTGCTCGACGAGTGCGCCTCGCGCACCGCGTCGACCCGCGGGTCCGTCCGGGAGTCCGCAGCACCACTGCTCATTGCTCGCGCCCCTTGTGGGGCTTCGTCGCCTTGCCGGACGGGGTCGTGCAGGGCGCCTCGCCGGTCGCACCGCAGCGCGGGCACGCGGCGGGCGCCGTGGTCGGCTCGGTCGTCGCTTCCGCGGCCGGTTCGGGGGCCGGTTCCGGGTCTGCCTCCGGCTCGGGGGCCGGTTCCGGGGCGGCCTCAGTGGCCGGTTCCGGGGTCGCCTCGGAGGCCGGTTCCGGGGTCGCCTCGGACTCGGTGGCCGGTTCCGGGGCCGACTCGGCGGCCGCCTCGGTCGTCGCTTCCACGGCCGCCTCGGTGGCCGGTTCCGCGGCCGGTTCGGGCTCCGGCGTCTCCTCGGTCGTGGACGCCGCGGGCTTCTCGTCGTCGCGGCTCTGCTCGTGCTCTGCGCTGTCGGGCTGCGCCGGGGCGGGGTCGGCCGCTTCGTCGACCGGGTGGCCGGTCGAGCCGGGCTCGCTTCCCTTTTTCTGTCGGATGTACGTCTTGACGCGGTCGATGATCTTCACGGTTGGGGGGCTCCTTGCGTCGGGTACCGGGCCGCGCGGGCAGGCTGGACACGGTCTCTCGGATCGCGTCGGTGCGCTCGGCGTCGACCTGGTCGCGCTCCTCGAAGGTCATCAGATCGTAAGGCAGGCCGCGACTTTACTCGCCCATGAGGAGCCCCTGTCGGTGACATCGTACTGAAACGGGAGGAATCCGTCCCGGTCACCGGGCCTGCCATGGTCCCAGATCCCTCGTACGAAACGGAGCGGCCCCTGCTGGTCGAGGTCGTCCAGGCCCGGCGGCACGACTGCGACGACCCGCGTGAGCGCGGTGAGTGGCAATTATGGCGGTACGGGGGTCATCTGTGGTGAATTATCGGTGGTGGATTCATTTTGACCGCTCAGGGGGACTTCCGTTGCCGGACTTTGTCGTATCCCAGACGAATCCACAGGCGTTCCCGACGATCGCCGACGCGGCGAAGGCCTTGGGGCCGCCCGGGGAGCGACTGCGCCACATCGCCGTGGAGCCGGGCGTCTACCGTTCGGACGCCCTCAAATACTGGGGGAACGCGGTGATCACCGCGGTCGGCGGTCCTGGAACGGTCACGGTGGACTGCGCCGGAAGCTACACGCTGCGGATCGAGGGCCATGTCACCTTGCGGGGCCTGACGTTGCGCAACGGGAACGCCGAAGGCGTCCCCCTGGAGGCGGCAGGCGGCACTCTGATCGTCGAACAGTGCGACTTCGTCAGCAGGTCGAGCCGTGCGATCAGCGTGTGGAACAGAGCCGAACTCTTCGTCCGGGACAGCCGTGTTCACGGCGGTGGCATCGTCTACTCCGACTCCGCCGGTCTGGTCGAGCACACCGAGGTGTTCAACGCCGACCTGTGCGGGATCGCCATCCGCAACGGAAGCAGGGTCACCGTTCGAGACTGCCGCGTCCAGCGTGCGGGCGAGCACGGCATCTGGGTCTCCGAGGGCTCGACACCGCTGATCGAGCGCTGTGAGATCGAGGACTCCACGGCCGCGAGCATTCTGGCGCAGGGGCGCGCCAAGGCCACCATCCGCGACTCCCGCCTTCGTACGTCGGGCCAGAGCAGCCTGGTGGTCCGTGACAACGCCTCCGCCACCGCCGAGGACTGCCTCGTCACCGGATCAGGAGCCGACGGCGTGTGGGTCACGGCCAACGCGACGCTGACCGCACGTTCCGTGCACATCGAGGACGGCAGGCGCAACGGTGCGGTGGTGGACGAGCTCTCCACCGCCACGTTCGAGGACTGCGACATCACGCAGGCGACGAGCTGCGGGCTGGCGGTGAGCGGCGCGGGCACGGCACGGTTCACCGGGGGCACGATCACCAAATCCCAGTTCGGCGCGTCGGCTGCGAACGAAGGAGTGCTCACGCTCGACGGAGCCAAGGTGTCGCACAACAAGAGCATCGGCGTCGCCGTGGACCCGGGTGCCAGAGCGGTTCTGCGCGACTGCACCATCACGGGCAACGCCGGCCAGGGCATCGTCACGACGGCCGGCTCGCAGGTACGCATGGAACGGGTGAGCTCCGAGGCGAACGGCGCCGACGACATCATCGAAGTCGACATCGGCGGCGGTGCCGTCGATTCCACCACCGCCGCGACGGCGCCTCCGCCGGAACCCGCCGCCGTCGCGCCCGAGGCCTCGGGCGCGACGCTGGAACCGGGCGTTGACGAACTGCTCGCCGAGTTGAGCGCGATGGTGGGCCTGGCGGAGGTGAAGCGCGAGATCGGCAAGCTGGTCGGCCTCCTGCGCATCGCCGAGCAGCGCAGGCAGGCAGGGCTGCCGCAAGGACCGGCGATCGGCCGCCACATGGTCTTCGCCGGCGCCCCCGGCACCGGTAAGACGACGGTCGCCCGCCTGTACGGACGGCTGCTCGCCGCTCTTGGTGTGGTCCCCACCGGGCAGTTCACCGAAGTGTCGCGCCGGGAGCTGGTCGGGCAGGTGCTGGGTGAGACCACGCAGAAGACCGCGGCCGTCTTCACCCAGGCGTTGGGCGGAGTGCTGTTCATCGACGAGGCGTACACCCTGTCCCGCCGCTTCGGCACGGGCACCGACTTCGGGCAGGAGGCCATCGACACACTCGTCAAGCTCATGGAGGACCACCGCGACGAGATCGTCGTCATCGTCGCCGGTTATTCGGCCGAGATGCGCACGTTCCTGACGGCGAATCCCGGGCTGAAGTCGCGCATCTCTCGCACCATCGAATTTGAGAACTACAGCCCGGCCGAGTTGACGAGCATCACCGAGGCCCTCGCCGCGCAGTACGGTTTCCGGTTCACCGAGCAGGCGCAGGCGTCACTTCTCGCCCACTTTCAGCGGGCCCGGAGAGACGAGACCTTCGGCAACGGCCGGGAGGCCCGGCGCATCTTCGAGGCCGTCGTCGAACAGCAGGCGCTGCGACTGTCCGGCCAGGACGGCCGCGCGACGGCCGAGGAACTGACCCTGCTGCTGCCCGAAGATCTCGACGGCGTCGTCGACACCGGCCTGAGCACCAGGCTGGGCGAGGTACGCGACGCGGGACAGCTCCAGGCGATCCTCGACCGGCTCAACGCGATGATCGGCCTGGAGGCGGTCAAGAGCCAGGTCCGTGACACCATCGATCTGATCGCCGCCACTCGGCGCAGACGGCAGGAGGGCTTGGACGCCGCACCGATCTCCAGCCATCTGATCTTCGCAGGCCCGCCCGGCACCGGGAAGACCACGGTCGCGCGGCTCTACGGGGAGCTCTTGGCCGCTCTCGGCGTGCTGGCCCGCGGCCACTTCATCGAGGCCTCCCGAGCCGACCTGGTCGGCCAGTACCTCGGCCAGACCACGCAGAAGACCACGGCCAAGTTCGACGAGGCGCGTGGCGGGGTCCTGTTCATCGACGAGGTCTACACCCTCGCGCGACAGTTCGGGGCGAATGCCGACTTCGGGCAGGAGGCCATCGACACACTCGTCAAGCTCATGGAGGACCACCGCGACGAGGTCGTCGTCATCGTCGCCGGCTACACCGACGAGATGGCCGGCTTCCTCGCGGCGAACCCCGGGCTCGCGTCACGGTTCTCCCGGACCATCGCCTTCGCCCCGTACGGCCCGGACGAGCTGGTCGACATCTTCGCCGGCATCGCGAAGTCCTCCGGCTTCGACGTCCCCGACAGTACGCGCGCCGCCATCCGCGACCACGTGACCGATCGGACCGAAAGGTTCGACCAGGGAAACGGCCGCGAAATCCGCAAGCTCTTCGAAGCCGCCCAGACCGCACACGCCCGCCGCATCACCCGGCTGGAGCGCGGCGGATCTCAGGCGACCCGCGACCAGTTGCGCACCCTTCTTCCCACGGACATCGAAGAAATTCGCTGAGCTCAGGTCCTGAAACCGCCGTTGTACCTGGGCCAACCGTGCGGGCACGGCCACGCCTAAGAGGCTGACCGCCTGTCCTCATTGATCAACTCTGCCATCTGGATCAAGCGGCGGACGTATACCGCGCCTTCGCCTCGCAGACGGGGAAGGATCCTTCGAAGAGCGCGGGCGCCGTGGTGGAGGACGTGGGACCGCTCCTCATCCAGCACGCCACGGCTTTTCACGTAGACCGAGACGCATCCAGCCATTGCAGCGTCGATCCCGACCACGTCACCGTCATCCACTCGGTAAAGATCATCAGGCCACGGTGCACCGAGATGTCCGGCCCACAACACCGCGACCTCGTCAAAGATCGTTTTGTTCATCCAGCCGAGACTATTGACGTGATCTTCTCTTCTGAAGACTCACGCGGCCACGCACCCGGCTCCGGAGGGCGGTAACCCAACCCGATCCGCCGCACCGAGGACTGGCGTGAGTGGAAGACCGTCCTCAAGAAGGCCGGCGTCCGCGACGGCCAGCTCCACGACGCCCGGCACACCGCGGCCACGCTCCTCATCGAGCAGGGCGTACACATCCGCGTCGTCCAAGAGATCCTGGGCCATGCCCGCGTCACGACGACGGAGCGGTACACGCACGTCGCCTCTCCACAGGTCCGGGACGCCAGCGCGCTCATCGGCTCAGCCCTCTGGGGGACCGAATGAGACCACAAGATCAAAAGCACCCCCTCCAGTGCTCACGCCACCGGAGAGGGTGCAGGTAGAGCGGAGGCTCGGGGATTTGAACCCCGGATGGACGGTAAGCCCAAACCGCATTAGCAGTGCGGCGCCATAGACCGGACTAGGCGAAGCCTCCTGGTAGCCCTCAGGCCGCACACAGGGTACCGGTCAACCGGGTCTCCCGGCAAAGTGGATGGCTCGGTCCCCGGCGCATCGTTGGTCATCGGGCGGAACATTGGCCTCATTTCGCGCGTCCCACCATGTACCAGGCTTTACAGACGAACGGACCGGGGGTGGCATGGAGCGGGCGAGTGACAGCGTCCTGGTTGGGTTGTCGGCCGACGAGCGGGTCAGGACGTGTCTCGCGATGGTTTCCGACGGCACCACGGCGTCGGAGAACGACATCCAGGGGCTCAGCGGCGATCTCATCCGGCAGGTCGATGACGACCAGCCTGCGCCGTTGGCGTACGCCTACCGGTGTTTTCTCGAGCAGGCGGGGGCCGGGGCGGGGCGGTTCCTCCAAGGATGTGACGTCTTCCACCCCGACGTGCTCGGGTTGCGGCGGGCCGCCGATGAGCTTCTGGCCGGAACAGGCCTCTCGCTCACCGGCGAGGACCGCGTCATCCTCATGCATCAAGGGGTTCAGTTCGACTTCCTCCGCGGCGGAGGCGAGGATCCCGAGGTCTGGTCCTACGGCGAGGATGACACCGCTCCCACGCTCAGCCACGCGCGGTTCACCGACTGGCTGCTCGCCAACGTCCAGGAGCAGACCCACGCCTGGGCGCACTTGGCATACTGGCCGAAGATGCCCTGACAACGCCAGTCAGGAATCGGCCCGTACGACCTCCAACCCGCCGTCCGCGTACATCTGGCGCAAGGTCTTCTTGGAGAACTTGCCCACCGAGGTCTTGGGCACCTCGGCGATGAAGGTCCATCGCTCCGGCAGCTGCCACTTCGGCACTCGCTCGGCCAGGAAAGCGCGCAGGTCCGGCGCGGAGGTCTCCGCGCCCGAGCGCAGGACGACCGAGGCCAGCGGGCGTTCCTGCCAGCGTGGGTCCGGTACGCCGACGACCGCGGCCTCGATCACGTCCGGGTGGGCCATCAGGTGGTTCTCCAGGTCCACCGAGGAGATCCACTCACCGCCGGACTTGATGACGTCCTTGGCCCGGTCGGTCAGGGTCAGGTAGCCGTCGGGGGAGGCCGTGCCGACGTCGCCCGTGCGCAGCCAGCCCTCGTTGAACTTCGAGGGGTCCTCATCCTTGTAGTACGCCGCGGTCACCCACGCGCCGCGTACCTCGATCTCGCCGACCGCGGCGCCGTCCGAGGGCAGCACGCGGTCGCCGTCGCCGACCACCCGGGCCTCCAGGCCGCTTATGACGCGTCCCTGGCTCGCGCGGTACGGCCACGGGTCGGCGACGCCGGGCGGTGGGTGGGCGATCGAGGCGAGCGGTGACGTTTCGGTCATCCCCCACGCCTGCACGATGTGCACGCCGAGTTCCTCGAACGAGCGCATCAGCGACTCCGGCACGGCCGAGCCGCCGCACACCACCAGCCGCAGCGCGCTCAGGTCCGAGTCGTGCTCGCGGGCGTGGCGGAGCAGGTCGTTCCAGATCGTCGGCACGGCGCCGGACACCGTCGGGCGCTCGTCCTCGATGAGACGCGCCAGCGCCTCGGCCTGCAGGAACCGGTCGGGCATCACCAGTGACGCGCCGGCCATGAGCGCGGCGTACGGGAGCCCCCACGCGTTCGCGTGGAACATCGGGACCACGGGCAGCACCCGATCCGCGGCGGACAGCGCGAAGGCGTTCCCGGTGCAGGCGGCCATCGAGTGCAGGTACGCCGAGCGGTGCGAGTAGACGACGCCCTTGGGGTTGCCCGTGGTGCCGCTCGTGTAGCACATCGCCGCGGCCTGGCGTTCGTCGATCTCGGGCCAGTCGTACGTGTCGGGCGCCGCGGCCAGCAGTTCCTCGTACGAGTGCAGCGTCTTGCCCGAGGAGGACAGCGCGGACAGGTCGGCGTCGCCGATGACGATGACGTGCCGTACGGTCTCCATCTTCGGCAGCACGGACGCGAGCAGCGGCACCAGCGAACCGCTGACGATGACGATCTCGTCCTCGGCGTGCCCGGCGATGTAGATGAGCTGGTCGGCGGACAGGCGGACGTTGAGAGTGTGCATGACGGCGCCCATCGAGGGGATCGCCAGGTACGCCTCGAGGTGCTCGGCGGTGTTCCACTGGAAGGTCGCGACCCGCTGGTCGGTGTGGATGCCCAGGTCGCGCAGGGCGTTCGCCAGCCGCGCCGCGCGCCGGCCCAGCTCTGCGTACGAGACGCGGCGTACCCCGTCACCCGTGAAGGTGGCGACCTCGCCGTCGCCGAAGACCTCGGTGCCGTATCGCATGATCGATGAGATGGTCAGTGGATAGTCCTGCATCGTGCTCCACACGGCGGCCTCCACGCTCGAGGGTGGTGAATCGGATTCTGTCCCGAGCGTGCGCGGTTGTCAGCAGTTCACGATCACCGATGCGAGATCACGGTCATTCGAGTGAGGCGAGTTCGCCGGCGGCCTCGTCGCGCAGCTTGGCCATGGCGCGAGAGACGGTGCTCTTGACCGTGCCGACGCTGACGCCGAGGGTCTCGGCGATCTCGGTCTCGGTCAGATCCTCGTAGTAGCGCAGGACGACGGCGGCGCGCTGGCGGGCGGGCAGCCGGTCGAGGATGCGGTCCAGGCCGTCGCGGAGCTCGCTGCGGCGCGTGTGGTCGGCGATCGGGGTGTCGGGCAGTTCGTCGGTGGGGTACTCCTCGAGCTTTCTGCGCCGCCACCACGAGATGTTGATGTTCACCATCGTGCGGCGCACATAACCGTCCAGCGCGCCGCGGTCGTTGATCCGCTCCCAGGCGAGATAGGTCTTGGTCAGCGCGGACTGGAGCAGATCTTCGGCGTCGGACCGGTCCGCGGTCAGCAACATGGCCGCACGCAGCAACGTCGGCCGCCGCGCGGCCACGAAGTCGTGGAAATCGTCCTGCGGTAGTGCGCCCACGTGACCGTCCGGAAGGCTGGGGAGTGCTGTTGCCACCAGGCCTGACGATCGCATGAAGATCGTAATTATGGACCAAGTCGAATCTCATATTCCGGTCAACACGCCACGCCACATCGCGAATAATTGTCACGTATTTCCGATGAGGTTCATTGGTTTATTTGGACAAAGGAGTCGACAGGAGGAGGGCTCGGGGTAAGTGTTGACATGCAGTCTTACTCAACGCCTGACGACTTACGATCATCGAAGCTCCGGAGACCCCCATGCCGTCGCCCACCCGCGATCTCGTCCTGCGCCGACGCCGGCTCCGCGAAGCCGTGTCCGGCGACCGGGCGTCCGAGCCGTACGACGCCGGCACCCGTCCCCTGCACGGCGTCGAGGGCACCGTCGTCGACGCCAGCCCGCACCTGCTCGTCCTGTCCACACCGGACGGTGAGGAGGTGCGCATGCCGATCGCGGCCGACGTCTTCGTCTGGCACGCGGGCCGGGCGGGGGTGAGCGCCCTCCGGCCCGGCCGCGACGTCGTCGTGCGCCCGTCCGGCACCGGCGGCACGGTGGCCGAGCGCGTCTGGGTCGACATCGCCCGCGTGACCGGGGTCATCGCCGACCGGTCCGGGCGCGCGATCGAGGTCGACTCCGGCCCTCACCGCGATCGCACGGCGCTGGTCATCCCGGCCGAGGCCATGACGCG
>NZ_JBHLZP010000009.1:0-45602 GCF_042429965.1 Actinoallomurus acaciae | reverse complement strand
CACCCGCCCATCCAACGATCACCCAGACCACCGGATCTACCACTCCAGAAGACCGTGCTCAAAAAGCAACAGCCACGGTCCCCGCGCGGGTGTCCCAGTCTCGTTCCCGATACCCGTTACGGCTGTTGACACGGCCCTCGGAGCGTTCGCCGTAGCCAGCACCGCACATCGCATCGGCTTCGGCCGACATGAGCGCTTCGGCCATCGTCTTGACCATCGACCGCAGCAGATCCGGCTCACACGCACCGATCTGCTCGGCGAACCAGCTTGCAGGGTCCACACTGTTACCCACGGCCATCGCGTTGTTCCCCTTCGTTGATCATCCATCTCGAAGGATCACGCGATGGCCGTCTCAATTCACGACGCCACGCCTTCTGCCAGCGGAAACCCATACACCACGTCCGTGGACGCAACCCGTGCGGGCCCCGGCGGCATGCTGATGCGCCCGGACGATCGTGGAGTCCACGCTCACATCCCAGATGATCAACCCAGCCATATCTGCGCGGCCTGCAGGCCACCAACGATCCGCTCCCACACGCCGGAACGCTGCCATCCGCGGAACAACCCATACACCGCCTGCCAGGAGCCATAGCATTTCGGCACACCCCGCCACGGCGCGCCAACCCGCACCCGCCATCGGATCCCATCGACCAACTGCCGCTTCGTCCACCTCGACGACCGGCCTGGCCTCTTAGCCGCGGGTAGCAACGGCTCCAGCCGCGCTCACTGCGCATCACTCAGGTCGAACCGCCTCGTCACCGCTAGGGTGGCCACGAGGCCACCGGTTACAGGTTCTGCTTGGTCGCTGAACCACCTACCGGAGGCCTCACTGCTAAACGATCAGGAAGCGCCGCACCCCAGACAAACCCGACTTCAAAACACGGCCTACATCCGGTTCTGGTGAGCCGAGTCGTGAGCAGGACGGGAATGCCCCATGGTGCTGATTAACGTTGTCATCAATCGTGTGTCTTAGTGAGTATCTGTTCAATAGTGTGCTGATAAATAGGCCAACCCTTGTCAAGACCTCCCGCCCATTCCCATTCGAACCGGTTGGCGCCGAATTCGGCGGCCTCGGGGATTCTGCCCAGCGCTTCGGCGATTTGCAGGAAGTAGACGCTGGCGGCCGCCAGCCGAGATTGTTGGCGGAAACGGTTAGCGGCGGGGAAGTCGGTGATGCGGAGGAGCTCGTCATAGCGCTGACCGCCGAGCCGGGCGTATACGGCGTCGACGAAATCGTGCGCATCGATGGGGAGAAGGTCGACGCGGCGCGTAACAGCGGGCGCCTTCTCCCCGACCGCCGTGTATAGCGCGGTGAGGTCTCCGTTGAACCAGTGGTTCGCGGCAGGTGTCGCGAACCGGGCGAACTGCCGGAACGTAGGTGCCTTGCCTTTGGCCGCGAGGAAGCGGTGCAGTTCCCGGGCGGCGGTGGTGAGCTCGTGATTCCAGCGGTAATACAGGTACTCGGCTAGGTAGCGTCGGGTCCATCCGCGGCGGTGACGGGTGATGATGTCTCGAAGGATCTCAAATCCGGCGCGGCGCTGTCCGCCTCCGGTGACCCGGATGCCGATGTGTCCATCCGGCAACGGCAGTTCGTGGGTGTAGGACTCGAGGTCCTCGGGCGGCCCGAGGTAGCGCTCGGCCTGTGCGAGCTCGTCGAACAGGCTTGGGTGAATGGGGGTTTTCGCGTCGGCGAGGGCGGTGAGGTCGCGCTCATGGTAACTGCCTAGGCCGGTCAGCGGTGTTCGTGAGGAGGGGCCTTCGCAGACATACCATGCGGTGAGGGCGACACCGTGCCAGAAGGTGAGCGCGGGACCGAGCGTTTCGGCCATGAGTTTGTGCGGGTATGGCTCGCTGACGATCGTCTCTGGCCAGCGCGGCAGGGTGATGCCGTCCCAGAGTTCGTTCACCTCGCTGACGAGTTCTGGGGTAAGAAGCTTTCGGTACAGCCGTGGGACCGGCCCCGGCCCGTATCCGATGCTGTAAAGACCATCCTCGACTAGCCCCCACAGCGAGGGCATCCCGGTGGCTTGCCGAGCATGGATGGTGTCGAACTGATTCCACCATCTCGTCAACACCTCGACGCGTCGCTCTACGGGTGAAACGGGGCCGCCTTGGCCGGTGAAGGCGGCCAGCATCGCTTGCACGTCCTCGACCTCCAGCCCGTGCTCTGCGGCGGCAGTAGCCGCTTTGGCCGATCCACCGACATAGAGCTTTGGTTTAGGCAGAGCGGTGACGATCTCTTCGTTGGCGTTGGGGGGAAGCTGGAGGTAGTCCAGGAAAGCCAGCCAGTCCCCGCCGAAGTAGGCGGCCAATGTCGGTTGCAGGGATCGTGTTAGCACTTGCCGGGCGAGCGGAGTCCCGGATCGGGACTTTTTAACGGTTTTGGCGGCCAGTGTTCTTATTCGATCAGCGCGAAACCGCGCGGCGATTTGTCGTGGGTCGTGATTCGTGAGGCGATCCAGGAGTGCTACTCGCGCCTGAATCTGGCCGTTGCGGTCAAGACTGGTCCATCCGCCACGGTAGGCGAACAGCGAGATGGCAGGGTCGATCTGGATTCCCAGGCGCCGATAGGCGTCCAAGATCGCATTCCAGGTCTGCTGCTGCGTTTCGGCTGACTGCACAGAGCCAGCTGCACGTTCGGTGATCGGCGCCATCAGCGTGTCGAACAGTGCGATGAACAGCGCCCACGTCGCCAGTGCATCCGGCGTCGAAGCCAGGTGCAGGCGGGCAACATCGTGGCCCGCGGCGGTGATCGCGTGCATCGGATGGTGCTGTAGGTAGGCGGGCATATTCATGGTGACGGGCTTCAGTGATGCCTGTTCGGGCAGAAACCAGGCACCGCGGGCTTGCTGAGCAGACAGTGAGAAGCTCTTGTCGATGAACGCGCGTTGGGGTTCGGCGACCATCGCGAAGGTGAGCAGATCGCGGTTCTTCTGCCCGCGCGGCCCGGGCGTAATGCTGATGATCTTGTTTCCGGATAGTGCCGCTGCGATCAGGGCGCCAGCTAGATCGTCGACGTCGCTGAAGAGGCCGCTGTAGCCGGCTTCGTCTTCGATGTGGAGAAGCTGCTCGGGGGCCGCGGCTGTGATCGCGGTGGCGAAGCTGAGGTCAGCCATGGGTGGCCCGGATGACGGCGACAAAGTCCTCGAACGGTCGTGGGTTCGGTGTGGAGGCTACATAGACGGCGTAACGCTGGGCGAAAGCATGCATCTCTCGTTCCTCACGGCGCGCCTCCACTCGATTGATGTCGTGGAGGAATTGCTGATGGATATCGCCCTGCTCGGTGAGAACGACCGTGTTGGGTCGGCCGACCGCGGCTCCAGAACCAGTGCGGGCGACCGAGGCGTCGGGGGTGGGAGCATCGCCGAAGTCATCGGCATCCGTGGGGTGTGGATCCATGTCGTTTTCGACGCGCAGTGTCTCGAGGTGTTGGTCTAGGCCGAGTTCGCCGTGGTGGACGACGTGGAGTTGTTGCTTCTCACCGCGTGAAGCCAGTGCCGGGTGATGAATGACCCGGATTCCCCGGCCGAGGAATTGGTAGAACTCGCCGAAGCTGCCATAGGGCCGAACCGGCACGACCACACTGATCGGGGGCAGGTCATAGCCTTGTCCGAGCATTCTCAACTGCACGATGGCCTGGAGGTTGCCGGACTCGGCTTCGAATCGCGCCCGCGTGGCGGCGATCGCCGAGTCGCTCATCGAGTGGTGCAAGGTCGCGCAGGCGATACCGTGAGCGTTGGCGATCCGGGAAATCTGTTCGGCATGACGTTGCCCGATCGCCGCGAACAGCGCCCTGGGACGGACCGGCGATAGCGCGGTGGCCTGATGGTCCAGGCTTCGTCGAACGATCTGCATGACCCGGTGAATCGGCTCTTCAGAGGTTGCGGTGACACGCGCGAGTTTGCGTTCGTCCTGCATGACCTCCAGCAGCGCGTCTTTGCCGACGATCTGCTCACGCGTGCCGTCGGGCCAGACCAGTTCATATTCGGTCTGTTCGACTCGCGGACTGAAGCGGCGGATGCGCACGTGCTTGGCATGACCATCGGCGATTGAATCGATCAGGCGGTAACGGTAGACCACGTCGGCTTCGATGCGCTTGCCGTCGGCGCGGCTGAAGCACGCGGACATAAGCAAGCGTCTGGCCAGCGAGAAATGCGCGAAGAGCCGCTGGTACGAGTCGGCCGCAGCAATATGAGCCTCGTCAACCACGATGAGATCGATGTCGTCCGGCCCGAGTTTGCCGAGCAGACCACCCTCGATTCCCGTACCAAGCGAGTGGAAGTTCGTGACGATCACGTCAGCGGCGAGGAGTGTGTCTCGGCTCACCGCCCGGATTGGCTCATCGTCGCTATCGAGTACGACAGTTCTTGGCGGTCGGCAGCCAGGAATCAGCGGGCCTTCCGGTAGCGTGTAGAGGGTGTTGCCCGCCGAGTCAGGGTCCAGCGCGGTCGCAAACGTGCCTCTGATGACACGTCCTGGAGTGACGATCAAGACCCGCCGCCGGGTGAATGCCAGGGCTGCGGCCACGCCCAGAGCCGTCTTTCCCGCACCGACCGACAGTACGCATGCCGCGTTGAGCCCGCCCCGGCGGTAGTAATTCGCCAGGGCGATCATCGCCTCACGCTGACACTCCCGCAGCGGGCGCATGTCGAGGCGCTGGCGGACAAGATCGAAATAGTCCGCTGGCGCCGCGGACGGGCGCCGAGGTGCCGTAATCAGGCCCAGCGGGTTCGGCATCATGTCGTCTGGGACGGCAACGATCGGATCAGCGATGAGGTAGGACGCCAGAGCCGGGTCGCTTCGCAGGACCGTCTGCAGTTGCGCCACGCAGCGGGATGTGTCATCACGGATCGCTTCATAGGAGAATCGCAGAACGACGTAGCCGAGACCGGCGAGATCGTTTTGCCGTATCCGGTCATAGATGAACGAAGCTCTGCTGCTGTGGTAGGCGAACCCATCAAGTTCGACCGCGACACGCAGCCGCGAACCCGCAAGCAGGAAGTCCAGCCGATACCGGCGATCTCCAACCGTCACCGGGTGCTGCCCTGTCACGTGCGAGGCGATCCCTGCGCTGGCGGCAGCGGTGAGGACCCACCGGATGAACGAATCTTCAAGAAACGACTCACCGCGTATCACATCGACTAGCCGCACCCCGCTCAAGTTCGCTCCTCCTCAAGCGCGGCGACCTTGGCGTTCAGGTCCTCGCGCCGGTATCGCTCACCGAAGCGTTCTGCTCGCCGGCAAATCGCTAAGGCATCACGCAGGGCACCTTCGCGTTCAAGTAGGGTCAGCAGCCGATCCAGGGTCGTGATGTGCACAAACCCCTTTGTGAGGTCGCGCTCGTCGAGCGCCACGGCCTGTGGGGCGGCTTCGATTAACGTCAGATCTAGGTAGGCGAAGGTCTCAACGAACCGCAAGGCCTCAAGATCGTCGCGACGACGTGACCACAACTGCTCCACTGCCTGCTGTATCAGGAAGTGGTAGTCGGATGGTTCTCCTGGAACTTCGACGCCTTCCCAGACCCAGCGCACAAGGCCGTCCCGATCCTTGGATGTGACGTCCGCGAACGCCCTTTGGTGTGCCGGTGACGCTGACGTCGTTCCTTGCGGGGTCGGCCAGGAAAGGTAACCGTCCTTCGTGCGAGGCCGTACCCGAGCGTCGGGCAGCCGAGCTCGCTTGACTCCGGGGCTGCCCGCGAATCGGATGCCGGGGATATCGGCCATCCGTGGATACCACGGATCCACTAGCAACACTCCTGTATCGGCAATGCGACCTCTCCCGCCACCAAGTTGGCGGAGTACATTCTCGTTGCATTGAGCGGCGTACGCATCCTGCGTTATCAGAATGAAAGAAGGCGGGGAGCGGGCGCCCCGACCCAAAACGGTCACTGCAGACACGCACAGCCACGATCAGGAGCAGCCGCGGGATGTTCTCAGCCCCGGACGGCGGGCGTCAGGTCAGCGTAATCGCATAGGTGCTGCAGTTGCTCAGCCGCATGCCGCCGAGCCTTCCGTGACGGAGTATCGCGCAAAGTCGCGCTCCCGCCCGTCGATGACTGCACAGACGCCGCGGAACTGACCTTCCAGGGCTGGCAAGGCGAGAGCATAGCCTTGCTGGCCAAGCACCCGTGGGAAATCGCCGAGCAGTCTGGGACCAGCCTGATCTTCCCGGAGGTAGGCCTGAGCTGCGGCAAGCTCGCGACATCGCAGCAGTGCCCCACGAACAAGTTTGTCGACTGGAGGAACTCGTCCCAACAATCCGGGCGGCGAACCTGATCACCGACGTCATGTACTGAAGTGCGTGCTCGCACCGCGAGCGAGCCTGTACGTCGCTCCCGATGCCCATTACACGTGGAGGTACGCCAGCGTGCGGGTCTGCCAGGGGGTGTGATCAGCCGGCGGGGACGTTCTTAACAATGACGCGGGTGTGGTGTTTGTCCGCGATGAGGCTGTCTTCGGCATCGGGGGCGGTCTCGGCGCGCTCCAGCGCGACATCACGGGCCGCCACCGTCTCGTCTCGCTCACCGACGGACCGTACGGCGGGCCTACTCGGCTTCAGCCCGTTGGGCGAGCGTGGCGTCCCGCTCGATTACCGCCTGATCGCGGGTCCTCCCGACGGCTTGGGCCTGGCGCAGCCCGTCGTCTTTCAGCACACCGACGGCCTGAACCGCGACGGGCAGTTGTTCGAGTAGCTGCCCGAGTGGCTCTCCGAAGCGGCGGGTGGTCTCGTCGACGAGCTGAGTCGTCCTTGACCTGCATGTGTTCCAGCAACCGGACTCAGGTGCCGTCTTCATCCCAGCGTTTGTACCGCTCATAACAGGTCTGTCAGAGCCCGCACCGCTCGGGAATGTCCCGCCACGGCGAGCAGGCCCGTAACCGCCATAAGATCCGTTGATCACCTGCCGGTGATTCCGCCACCACCGACCCGCCCATCACCATCAGGCAGCAACGGCTCGACCTGAGCCCAGGCTGCCTCGTTCTACTCACCACGACACCACAAACGATCACCAAACCCAACCACGCCAGACGATGCCCGCTGTTTGTCAGACAGGACGGGACCGTCGAGACGCTGGCGGATTTTCAATCCTCGCCTTTCGGTGCGCTGAGTGATGGCGCATGCTCGAAATGGTGGACGGTCATACCGAGGGTAAGTCGGTCCTTGCCAGCGGTGTTTACGAGGGTGCCGTAAAGGTCAGGGCGGAGGAGGAGGTCGGCTCCGTGGATGGCTGGTTCGAGTGGACTGTAGTTGCCGTCGTGGATGAGGAAGCCGCGCCATTGCCGACCGACGATTGCTGCGCCGTTGTCGTCGACGAGGACGTGACGTAGTGCTGGCGCTTCGGGGCGAAGCCCGAGGAGAGCAATGACTTCGATCCGGGGGATGAGCGTGAAGGGTTCGAGTCCAACTCCGCGCTCACGCGCTGGGGAGCCCGGTTGGCCCTCGTAGTCGATGAGTGAGGCGAGGGGCCCTCGGGCGGAGCTGATAGCGATGCGGGCATTTTCGGCGTCGAGACGTGGTGCGATGTGTTCGTAGCGGACGGCCCACGGATCCGGGGCGGCGGAGGAGAGCGGCATGCTATTCACAGGTGGCGGTCCGTCGCACGCCTCGAGTCCGGTTGCGATGAGTATTTGCCGGGCTGGGACGTCGGGGTAGCGGGTGGCGAGTGTCGCTTGCCGCTCGAGCATGCCGAGCTGGACCCATCCTTGGTAGGGCTCCTCGCTGACGCGTGCCGGCTCGCCGTCTGCACCGGTGAGTTGCCGTACATTCGCGAGGGCGACTCCGCCAGCGGGGGGCCACTCAGCGTCGTCTTCGACCCACGGGACGGGTGTCAACGACCAGTCGAGCACACTGGCTCGGGTTGGGGGCCGCGGAACCCTTGATGCTTCGCTGCGCAGCGCCCATCGCATATTCGGTGCCAAGCGTTGTGCGAGGATGTGTTCGAAGCGTCGGGGGTCTGATAGGACTCCTTCGAGCGCTCTTGCGGTCCGGATGCCGGCAGCACAGGCCTGCAGCTCGTTCTCGACGACTTCTTCGTCCGCAAGGTAAGCGTTCGGGATTCGTTGAGCCGACGGTGACCGCAGATAGTTGACCTGTTCCTGGGAGCGTTTCCCGATGTCGTCGACCTGCCCGACAAGCCGGTCGACGATTGCTTCACGCAGTCCCGGGGGCTCGTTCGCTTTCTCGATGCGGTCATCGAGAAACAGGGTCACGAGGCCGTTAGCCCGCTCTTCGGGTGTCGCCGATGTCATTCGCGCTTCTTCATCAGAGCGTGGAATGCGGCACGCACCTTCGGGGCCGGTTCGGTCGCCGGCGGGTGCGGAGCCGGACGCTCATGTGCATCCAGGATCTGGTCCGCGAGCACACGGACCGACAACCAATCCGTCCCTGCCAGTCGCGTCAACTCTGCCGCCATTTCATCAGTCATCTCACCAATCGGCAGGCAGGCGCGTATGACGTCCAACAGCCATGTGGTCCGGCCTGCATCCAGCCTTGTCCTCAGTACGTGAACGAGTGCCGCCTGCCCAATTCTCGGGCGGCACATCACCAGCAGTGTGGTGGCGACGAGCGTCTGCCGCAGGTCCGCGCGCAGCGGCTGAGCGATCGTCGCCAACGCAAGTGTCGCCAACGCAATATCCAGTGCGTCCTGCGAGTCGGGGGTCTCGGTCGGCCGGTACGTGTGGCCGCCCCGTTCCGCGATCCCTGGTAGCCGGTGTTGGATGATCGGGAACGCAGCCTCCCAGCACTGAACCGCCGTACCACCCGGCGCGCAGGTCGGCGTCGAAGCGAACGCTGCGACCACGGCCTGCGTCACTCCGTACGTGTGCTGCGCATCAGAATCGACCGTCTCGGCGATCGCCGCCGCCAGCGTCGTCTCCGCGGTAACCGAGTCCAGCGCGTGTGCGGTGGTCCACAGGTGTACGCGTTCTCGTCCGGCGAATGTGCGCCAGCCTCCTCCGCCACGGATCCGGATGTAGGCGAGCGTCAGGCAGTAGCTCGCGACCGTCTTCAACGAGTCGTGGGTGCTCTCGCAGCGGGCGGCGAGGCCCTCGCCAAGATCAGCGAACAGCTTATTGTCGGAATACCGGGCCACCTCAAGGGCGACGTCGTCAACTAGCCTGATACCCGTCTCTGCCCCATAGGTTAGGGTCGCTTCGATAATGCGCCACCCGATGGCGTTCGTGACCGCGTCAAGGTCCCATGTCGGGGCCGCGTCGTCCCGATACCGCTGGATCTCGAACTCGCGTGCCGCGAGTATCGCACCGGTCCGGCCTTCGGGGACGACGGGGCGCTGGTCGTTTATGAGCCGCTTCTGTATCTCCAGCGGGTCGGGCTTCGGGGTGGAGGCCCATGCGCTGTTCCGCTCCTGCTCCGGGCGCGGCGTCCGGGCCGGGAAAGCCGCGCCACCCAGCCGGACGACTGCATCGATAAGTTCCGGTGTCACCAGGGACTTGGGTTGGTCGCTGGAGTACAGCATCGGCTGATCGTCGTAGGTTGCCGCGACGTTGTTCGCAACGATGGCGAGCATCATGTTTGTCTGCGGGCTCTTGTCGAGCTCATCCTCAAGCCGGGTGAGGAGTTGGAGATCGGTGGTCGGACGACGCCAGTCCGTCCCGACGGTGAGGCGTAGGGCCGCCAGGACGATGGGGTCCGCTGTCATGACCTGGGTTTCGAGCAGGCGAGTGTGTGCGGTGTACGCGCGCCTGTCTTCGAACCCGACCTCGGTGAGGAGAGTGTCTGCGCCGCCGATGCCAGCAGCGGTCGGATCAATGGTTGCGGCCTTCTCCCACCACCGGTCTACGTAGTGTGAGGTGTCTCGGCCGTCGGTGTGTTGCCGTACCAAGTAGACGAGATCGACGAGCCTGTCCAGGCATGTGCGTGCGGTGTCGATGTCGACGTCCGCGATGTCGTAGATGCTCTCGATGATTTCGGAGAGGGTGGGGTCTTTGTGGCCGCCGTAGCTTGCGAGGAGCAGGCAGGCGCGGCGCCAACATTCGTCGGCTTCATCTTTCGCGCTGGCGGCGACGCAGATGCGGGCCGTTGCGAGTTCGAAGTTGGCGGTGACGCTGTATTGGGTGTTGGTGTCGCGGCGTCGGCTCCGGATGACCCTCATCAGAGCGTGGATGGCGTCGACTCCGATGTGGTCGGAGACGCGAGACAGGATTTCGAGGAGCTCGTTGGTTACAAGGGGCCCGTTCTCAGGCAGTCCGAAGTTGGTCGTGGTGGTGGTGTCGTCGCTGATGGTGACGAGGCGGGCGAGGACCGCGTCGAGGTCGCTGGGTTGGACGACTACGAGTGAGTTCTCGATGACCTTGTGGATGAGTGAGTGAATGAAATATAGGTCGCACGCTCGCGGGTCTCCGGTGAACGGATGTGCTTCTGCTGCGAGGTCTGCGAGCGCGACCAGGACGGCCGTGGAGGCAGCTTCGGGCGTGGTGACGCCGGAGGCGACGTCGTCTGCGCTGCCGATGGTCGCCGCAGCGTACCGCAGCCAGGCGCGATAGAAGCCTACGCCGGCGAGCTGGCCGGCGTACTTAAGCGAGATGGTCCGGTCGAGAGCGTGGGCGAGTGTGAGGAGCGAAAGCCACCGTTGGACGTCGGCAGGACGACCGCCGAGCACGGCGTCGGTGGCGGCCTGTACGTCCGCTTCGAGGTCGGTGGTTCCCAGCCCTGCGAGGACATCAGCGGCCGGGATGCTGTGGTTCAGGTACCCGACGATGTCGAGTGTCGGCGCAAGCGTCCACGCCTGCCGGGCGAGGTCAGCTGGGTCGGGTAGGCCGGGTGTCCCGGCTGCGGCGAGGTCGGCGAGTTTCAGGTAGATTCGGGCGGCCTTGTCGGGATCAGTCATCGCGGCGGCGACATCGGGCATGGCCCCTGCCGGGAGACCGGTGGTGAAGACTTCGACGAGGTCTTCGAGGGACGCTTTGTGGTTGAGTTCGAGGTTCTCGGCAACCTGTTCGGCCAGGTTCGGCGGGATGTCACCACGCTGGTTGCGGAGGCGGAGCGCACCCAGCTGGATGGCGAGGTGGAGGGTGCCGTCGTCGTCGGAGCTGTAGGTGGAGCGTTCGCGTTTCGATTCGGACTCTCGGGCGTCGATGTACGCCTTCCACGGGGCCGCAGCCCCGGCTCGGTCCACGGACTCACAGAGGCGGAGCCCCCACCGTGATGGGAACGTGGGCCGTCCCTCATATATAAGTCGCTCGGCTACGACGTCGGCGCCGACGACGTCCACCACGACGTCCGCGTACTCGACAATCGAGTCGGTCAGCGACTCAGTCTCGTAGGTGTCGATCGACTTGCGGGTCTCGACGCAGGTGATCAGCGTTGGCCAATCGAGCCGTGCTTCGCTTTCGCGGGCGACGATCCCGACGACCCGCTGAAGCGCCTCCGGTGGTTGGAACGCGCGGATGGCTTCGGCGACGAACCCCGGCTGGATAAGCTCCTTCAGCTTGTCGTACTGGTCCAGGTGCGCGAGGAGTTCGGGAAGGTGTCGGAACGCCCGCGCGTCGGTGAAGAACCCGCGAGCCGCGAGCCATGCGGCCGCGCTTTCACGGATGGACGCGACCCACTCGTCGTCCTGGTCGCGCAGGATGTGCCGGCTAAAGCTTTCGTGATGGATGCGCAGGCCACCGAGGCCGGGTTGCGAGTTCAGCACGGGTGCGAGCGTCTTGAGAGCGGGTCCCAGAATCGGCTTCAGCATCTGGGGAAGCAATTCGCCGAGCTCGTTGGCGGACAGCGCGAAGTCGCACACCGCGAGGGTGCCGATGGCGAACAACTGGTCCGGGGTCATCGCGCCGAGCAAGTACTCGTAGTACGCGTCGACGTCGGTGGCCGTGTCGGGGACAAGCGTCAGCCGGTGAATGATGTCGTTGACTGTGCCCGGGGCTTCGTCGTCGTCGAGCGGCGAGGTGCGGGTCGCGTACCGGCAGAGGTAGGTGGCGTATAGCGCGTTGCCGCCGGAGCGGTCGTGGATTAGGTCGACGATCACATGTTCGTCATCGTCATCGTCATCGAGCGGCTCGTTCCCTCCGGGTTGCGTGAGTAGCTCATGCGTGGTCGCGAGGGTGCGGATCTCCTCCCACGACATGCGGGGCATCTGGACGGGACCGGAGGTCGCGGGTGCTGCGTTGGCGAGGTGGGCACCGGGTTGGCTGGCGATGAGCATGCATACGCCAGGCGGGAGGTCGATGGCGGCAAGCTGTTCGACCAGTAGGCGGGAGGGGTCCATCTGCTGGCTGGTACGCCGGCCTAGGACTCGGTCGACGTGGTCGAGACCGTCGACGATGAGAAGTACGCTCCGCTCGGGGTGCGTGTCGCGGCATGCCTGGACCGCGGCTGTGAGCGCTTCCGGGGTAGCGGCGAACCTGGGCCGGAGGTTTGTGGTGGCATCGGGTACGACTTGTTCGAGCTGCCGCAGAAGGCTTCCGATGACAACGTCGGTGAGGACGCGTTCCTCTCGGTTGATGTCGGTGGCACCGAGCCAGCAGTGGTGCCGGGCAACAATCCAGTCTTCGTCGCGGTAGGCGTCTGCGAGTTGTTCGCACAGCCAGGACTTGCCAACGCCGGGCTCGCCGGTGACAACGACGCGGCCACCGGCGGAGACGACGGTGTCGACATGCATGCGCACTTCGGCGGCAGCGCTGGCCCGGGGCACGACGACGGTCGTTTCGATAGGGTGTCCTTCGGCGACGGCACCGAAGTCAGTAGTGAGCCCGACTTGGGGTAGAACGCGTTCCTGTGCGACGTTCCCGTCGCGTGCTCGGGCGCCGGTGGCTGCGTGCGTCAAGGCGAGCGCCGCGTATTTGGGTGGGATGTTGGTGTTGGGGGTGCGGCCAGCGCCGAGCTCTTCGACAACGCGACGCAGGAGCGCGCGCTCAGCGGGACCGGGCGCGGAGAAGTCGAGCGTCGAGGCCGGGGCGCTGGTGTCGATCGTGAGGTACTCGCATGCCGTGCGGATCTGCACTTCAGTGAGTCCGGTAAGACGCGTCTTCCAGGGTTCCCTTTCCTGGAGGGCCGTCGGGTCGAACTTGAACCTGCGGGTGGCGACGCCCGGTAGCGGGTCGCCGGGGTCGTATGCCGCGTTGATGGCTTTTAGCACGGCGGCGAGGTCCTCATCCGGGTCGCCGTCGCGGACGATGACCCGGTACGTAGTGCCAGGGTGCTGCTCCAGGTCGCACAGAAGATCGCCGTACAGCAAGTCGAGCCGGAGACTCCGTCTGTTTCCGGAGAAGCTGTCCTTCGAGAGCTTGCGGTCGAGACTCGTGTGCTTGATCTGAATGCGGACCCGCCGACCGGTTTTGTAGCTGATAGTCAGGTCATCGAACCGGTCACCGGGAAACCCCTTGGTGTCGACCGTAATTTTTCCGGCGGTGCCTAGCATCAGGTCGACGAGGGCAATGCCGGTGATGAGGTCTTGGTATGCGTAGCCGTAGTGTGTCGCCCTCAGGTCCATGCGTGTCCTCGAACTGGTCCCAGTCCGGCAAGTTGGGTACCGAAAGGGGGTCCCCGTCGTGCTCGGCTGGCTCGATGATGGCACGCGGGACCGACAGAGTTGTGTCCCACCGAGCAGGTCAGGCGGTAAGGATTTAAGACGGCATCAGCATCCGCTCATGCCGCAGACCGGCACTGTGCTCTGCGAGTCCGAGATGTGGATGACCAGCCGAAGTGCGAAGCCACCTTCGGTTTGGCGTGGGTGTCCCAGCAGAGTGCCGGTGATCAGCTCGTCTCAGCCACTCTTGGCGCTGGGCTCATGTCGCGCTTCAGGTCTCTGGTGTGAGGCGGTTGATGAGGAAGTCACCGACCTGCTTGTAGGCCGCGATCTCGTTGTTGCGGTTGGTGAAGCCGTGGCCTTCGTCCTGGTAGACGATGTAGTGGACATCGACGTTGCGGCCGCGGAGCTTGTCGACGAGTTGGTCGGCCTCGTCTTGGGGGACGCGGGGATCGCGGGCGCCCTGGATGGCCAGCAGGGGAGCGGTGAGCCGGTCGACGTACGTGATGGGTGAGTGCTCGGTCAGGAACTGCGCATCGGCTACAGGGTCGCCGAGGACGATATTGACGAAGGCTCGCCAGGTGGGTGGGCAGGCGGCGGCGAGGGTGACCAGGTTGGATGGGCCGTACAGCGATATTCCGGCGGTCCAAAGGTCGGGTAGCCGGGTCAGGCAGGAAAGCGTGCCGAATCCGCCGTACGACGCGCCGGCCACGGCGAGGCGGCCGGAGTCGATCCAGTTCAGCGACGAGATGTAGGCCGTGGCGTCCTCGAAGTCGCGAAGGTCGATGCCGCCCCAGTCTCGATAGATCAGGGTGCGGAAGGTGACTCCGTACCCGGTCGAGCCGGCGGCGTTGGGTGCGTAGATCGCGATTCCGTGATTCAGCAGGTACTGGTAGAGGCCCGATCGTTCGTAGGTGAAGCGCTCTTGGGCCTCGGGGCCGCCGTGGATCCATATGACGACGGGGAAGGGGCCCTCCCCGTGCGGGCGGTACAGCAGTCCGTGTACGTCTCGGCCGTCTCGTGCGGTGAAGGTGACCGTCTGCGGTTCGATGGGCTCGATGGTGGCCAGCGCGGGTGGGCGGCTGTCGGTGAGGTAGGTGAGGTCGCCGCCGGCCAGGTCGAGGACGGCGATCTCGGCCGGGCGTGTCGCAGTTTCGAGGTGAAGGGCGGTGATCTTTCCGTCGCTGGAGAGGTCAATCGCGTTGATGACGCCGGGCGGGAGCGGCGGCTGGGTCGACGCGTTGTCTCCTCGTCGGACGTTGAGCACCGATCGGCCGTTCTCGTTGACGATCCACAGCAGCGTTTCGCCGGCCTCCCGTACGGTCTCGATGTCCCAGTCGGCGGTGACGGCGGGTCGCAGGCTCTGGTCATCCAGCGAGTAGCGAGCGCCGACGATGAACTCGCCCCAGACGGTGGTGAGCAGGTAGAAGGCGCGCGAGTCTGGGGTCCAGCCGACGGGGTCGAAGTGGGCGCTCCCGTCCGTCACCTTCACCGGCTCGGCGTCCGGTTTTGCGAGGTCGATGAGGTAACAGTCAGAGTCGATGTTGGAGTTGAAGCCCTCCACCACCAGCCAGCGGCCGTCCGGGGAGATGCGGCCGGCTTGGTAGGAGGCTTTTCCGACGGGGATGTGGCGGTGTTCCCGGCCGTCGTGGAGGTCGCGGATGATGAGGTCTTGGACGGTCTCGTCGCGGTCGTTTGCGGCGTAGATCAGGTAGCGGCCGTTCGGGTCGTACGGGTCGGCGGCGAGTCGGTACTGGCGGTTGTCGGCTGCGGAGAGTTTCTCGGGTGTGCCGCCGGCGGCCGGGATTCGGTAGATCTGGTACTGCTCGTCGCCGTCGCGGTCGGCCATGAAGACGAGGGACCGGCCGTCGGGCGCCCATGCGATCTGGCGTACGGCCTGGTCGGGGAACTCCACGAGACACCGTGGTTCCCCTCCGTGTACGGGGGCGATCCACAGCCCGTAGTGGCTGGAGACGTTGCTGGAGTAGGCGACCTTGGTGGCGTCAGGCGAGAGAGCGACGCCTGGCTGGAATCGGGCTTTGGGGACGAAGGCTGTCAGGTCGAGCATCACTGTCCCGGGGGATTGGCGCGCCGGCCCGGCCGGTGCGCGGGGTCATTGGATCCAGCCGCGGCGCATGGCCGCCACGACGATGGCGATGCGTGTGTCGACGGCGAGACGTTTCTTCAGGTTGGCGAGCCGCCGTTGCACCGTCGGCAGGCTCACCTTCAGCCGGTTCGCGATGGCCTCATCGGTCAGTCCCTGGGCGAGCAGCGGAAGGATGCGCTCTTCGACCGGGGGCAGTCCCGTGTTCGACTCCGGCCGTGTGTCCACGGGCATCGCGCGCTCCCACAGCAGCTCGAAGTACTCGCGGAGCGCACCCGCGACGACCGCCGAGCGAATGACCATCGCGCCTTCCATTCCGGTAGGCGTGAGCGGGAGCATGGCCACCGACTCGTCGGCGAGCTTCAACTTCATGCTGATCCGGGGGAGAAGGCGTGCCTCCTCGCCGTGTCGTATCGCCTCCTCGACGGTGCGCCTTCCGATGGTGTTGTCCAGCAGGGAGGCCTCATAGATCGCCCGGCATCGCAGGCTTCGCTCGAACGCCGGTGGTGGGCTGTAACCGGTCGCGTCGTCCAGCGGTGTCTCAAGCCGAGGGTTCTCTAGGCTCATCCAGTCGTCTTGTGCGATGTTGACCAGCGCGTGCGACAGGCGGGTGATCTCCGCGCGGTCCGTGACGATCTCCACCAGCCTGTGGCGGAACTCGCCAGACTGCGGTCGCGTGCGATCGATGCGCGAGAAGCGACCGTGGCCTTCCATGAGCAGCTCGCAGTCGGCGAGCAGTCGCTGTTGCCTTTTTCGCAGAACCCCCTGAAGCGCCATCTCGGGCGGCGCCGGTACGAAGTGAGGCGGATTCGGGCTCGCCGAGCCGACGTGAGCCATCCCGCAATCGAGCAGTTCCTGGAGCATCTCGGGACCGCCGACGAACTGCTCGGCCTCCGACGCGGGGCACCCATCGGCGGTGACAAGCTTCTCGAACACGGCCAGAACATCGTCTCTGACCAGGCCTTCGAAGAGCCGCTGGACCCCGCCTGGCTCCCAGGAGCTCATTCGCCGACTCCTTCGATCCTTGCGAATTGGACCAAGGTGTCGAAGTGCGTCGATTTGCCATGACAGGCCGAGTGCCGAGTGCTGATGCGATCACCTCACTAACAACTTTTAGTCATCGTACATGCGCGCATCGTAGTCATCTGTGACCTGTGTGCGACGGCATGAACGGATGGCCTTGAGCCGTGGGCCTTGAGAAGCGATGACCGTCGGCGTGCTGCGTACCGCTCGGTGAGTCGACGGAAGGCGGTTCTGGCCGCGACGGTGATGAGAACCCATCACTGCGGCGTGCTCCCTCTTCTCTGCAGGTCAGACACCCAGTTGCCTTGACTGGCGAAAGCCC
This sequence comes from Actinoallomurus acaciae, assembly GCF_042429965.1. Taxonomy (NCBI): domain Bacteria; kingdom Bacillati; phylum Actinomycetota; class Actinomycetes; order Streptosporangiales; family Thermomonosporaceae; genus Actinoallomurus; species Actinoallomurus acaciae. The sequence continues at coordinate 28,670 of NZ_JBHLZP010000009.1, read as the reverse complement.
GGCACATGGCCGCGTACATCGGGGGGTAAGGCGCATGGCCACCAGAGATCGTGAGGTGAAGGTCGCGAGGCGGCTTCCGTCATTGGCTGTCCTCGTCTGCTCGGCGTTGTTGGCGGGGGCGCCACAGCCGCAGCAACGTGTCGAGGAGATCGCGCACACGACGTCAGTCAGCCGACCGTCCGGCGTCGGCTGCGTGCCTGACGGGATCCCTCCGGAGGGTCAGGCGTACGCGCAGATGGTCTGCCGGGAGATCAGCCCATGGCTTCCCCATTACGCCGGATCAAATGAAGCGCACATCGTGCGGTCCGGTGGTCCCCGCGCGACACTGCGTCAGCGCGTACGACATGCCCCAAAATCCACTTTCAGAGCGCACCGAGAGGCGACGGCCGGCAGGAGGCATCCCGGCGCGACCGGAGTGCGTACGCCTCGTACGAGGCCGCTGACTCCGCAGCATGTCTCGACCCACGCCCCGATCTCCCCGTCCAGAAGCGTAGATCCGCGACCTTCTCACCGCCCTCGCCCGGAGCCGTCACCGGACCCCAGTATTGCCAGGCAAGTATCACCGCCGCGCTTCGACGCTTCCCGGCCTGCGGTCGTGTCATCGTCGTTGTCCCTGAGGCGCCGTACGGAAAAGCCGATGCGGCTTCCGCTGGCAGTCGCGGTTCTGTTGATGCTCGCGATCTCGATGCTCGTGCTCAGCGCCGGTCGCTTTTCGGCTCTCGCGCGGCACGTGGGCCGGCTTTCACGACTGAGGCCCATCCGCCGTGCACCGGACGTAGAAGAGGTCGTTGCCGATGCCACAGATGAGATAGTCCGACGCCCCGAGGTGCGACCGGACCCCGGCGAACCCATCCAGGGCTGGTCCTGTGCGGGGTCGATCGCTGTGAATGTGGCGTCTGCTGGAGGCGTGATCGGGGTGTGCGGCACCGGTGTCGTACGTGCAGCGCTGAGGGCCCTGACCGCGTCGAGCCGTCACACCGTCATCATCACCGCCGACTGCGCGCGAGAGCTGTACGGGGAGGGCGCCCCTCCCGAGCACGCGACGCAGGCGGCCACGCTCGACGAGGCGATCGGTCTCGTGCACGCCGCGTCGCTCGAACGGATCAGAAACGAAGAAGACGGCGGACCGGAGAACGACGGACGCCAGATCTGGCTATGCGCGAAAGCCGACGCCCAGCAAGTCCGGCTTCGCTCCTTGTTCCGAAGCGCCGACCGATACGGAGTCCACGGCGTATTGCTCGGATATTGGCCCTACGGCTTGTCTCTCACTGTTGACGACGACGGAAGGATCCTCTCCGCTCCGCCGAATGCTGAGGAGCTGACCGGCTCATACCTTGCGACGATCCCACCGGAAGTGACCGAGGCGTCATTCCCTCGCGCGTTGCCTGAGACGGTCGGGGCGAACACCGATACGCCGCCCAGCGGTGCAGAGGCGACGCGGACCGCGACGGAGGCGACGACAGGGTTGCGTCTGCTGATCCTCGGCCCGGAAGCCATCCAGGCTGATGGCGACGAACTGCCGGGCCTCATGGAACGCCGATTCTCATGGGAAGTCGCAACGTACCTCGCCTGTCACCCGGACGGCGCCACAGCAGAGGCCATCATCGAGGATCTGTGGCCGAGTGAACCCCTGATGAGCGCCCGTAAGCGGTTCACCGACGCTGTCTATCACCTACGATGCGCACTAAGAGCCGCGAGCGATAAGCCTCAGGAGAAGTTCGTGCTTCTCCGCATGAACCGCTACAGGCTCGATGAGAACGTGTTGAGCGTCGATCTGTGGGACTTCAACGCTGCTGTGATCGCCGGCCGGTCCGCATCGGATAACGCCGAACGTCTGGCTCACTATCGGCGAGCGGTCGAGCTCTACCGCGGTGAGTTCGTTCACGTAGGTGACGGTCTATGGGCCGAGACGTTCCGGCATGATGTCCGCCGTAAGGCCCTTGCTGCGTTCGAAGGGGCCGCCTCGCTGCAGGAGCAGCAGAATCCGGCGATGGCGATCACGATGCTGGAAGGCGCTCGCGAGATAATGCCGTGGAGCGAAGAGGCCGATCGCCGCATCATGCGGATCTACCAGCGACTCCATCGCATGGATGACGTTAGAATCACCTACGAGGCGCTCACTGAGCGACTTGCTCGCCTTGGCGAAAAGCCAAGCGCTGAGACCAGCGAGCTATTGCGTGCGATGGCAGCCGGTGACTCGATGAACTGACGGTCGAGCATCCTCGTGGCGTCATCGGCCGCCCTATCGGACGACCCACCGGCTCGATCACCTGCTTAGAGTCGGTGACGTCGACCTGTGCATTCGCCCTAGTCATAGACGCCCCGAGCCTGCCGGATGGCCGTCGCGACACACGGGGTGATGAAGAGTCCTTGCCAGATGTTCCGGCCGATGCCGCCGACGGCTGCTGTCTTTCGACACCCTAATACCCAACTAATTCACTTCTCCTCAAATTCGATTCAACATGCTGTCAACCTATTTCGTTCTCTCGTTGCCGCTCACGTGTGTCTGTCTGCATGAAATGCAATGGCTCTGACCTGGGAAAACGCTGGAATCTTTGCTGTCCGGGGGGCTCCCAAGCGTGAGCTTATGTGGTCGAATAGAAGTAGCGAAAGGGAAGTGATCGCGGGGGTGGGGAATGTCGAACGAGGTTACTCGGGAACTGCTCGTCATCGTCGATGCGCCTGACCTGTTGCCAGAAGCCCACACACAAAGCTGCGACCGGATGGCTGAGTTCGTGCCATGCGTGTCCGCGAAGCGTGGTGCCCAGTGCTCCGGATTCGTGTCCGATCTCGATGAGGTGCGAGAGCGCTTCCCCTCCGTCGTATGGTGCGAATGCATGGACGATGTCCTTTCCCGTGGCGTCGAGAGCGACACGTCCTTCACGGACGGCTTGGAGCACATCCAGACGATCCAAAGTGCTGGCCAGTCGGTGGATGTGTACTACCAGTGGGAGTACGAGGGTTACGTCTTCGCTATAGACGGTCGCGTCGGTGCGCGTCTGTCGTTCGATGCGATCAGAGACGAAGAGGCGCGACCTTCAATCTTTGCCGAACGTGCTGCATGCGCGGTCAATGCAATCCGCTGGGCGGAGCAGGACTGGAAAAACCGTAAAGCTCACCCAGCGTCCTGATCGGATCTGGCGGGCCAGAATCCTAAACATCATCTCTTGGGGGAGAGATAAATGTCATCAACTCACGTGCTCGACCTGTCCGTCGATACTTCGGCGCGACTGGCTCTGCTATGGCGTATAGACGCCGATCACATTCTTGGTATCGGAAGTGACGGTCGTACCAGTGATGGTCGCATTCGCTATGCGTATCACCTGTCCCGCAACGGAAGCACGATCTTCGAAGGCCGTGACTTCTGCTCGGGGAGCACAGCAAAGCCCACCGTCGAAGCGCTCTCCCACGCCGCAGGATGCCTTCTCGGCTTCCTGACCGTGCGGCCCGGAGACGTCGAAGACGACTACTTCGCCGAATACACGCCCCAGCAACTCTCGTGGCGCGACGAATTCGCCGAGGAGCTGTCGATCTACGCCCAAGACCGCTCCTGCGGCTATTGCGGAGGCGATCACGATTCACCGACCCGTCTCGACTGCTGAACGCACTCGCCGGGAGGAGGTATCCCATGACCCGCAGCGTGTCACCGCAACTCACGACCACGACGCCACAGATCTACGTCGCCTTCCTGTCCGCCTACGTCGCCGGACGTCTGCACGGTGAGTGGATCGACGCGAGCCAGGACGCCGAGGAGATCCGTGCGGAGATCGCGAAGATGCTCGCGCGATCGCCGGAGCCGGACGCCGAGGAATGGGCGATCCACGACACCAGCGGCTTCGACGGTGTGCCGATGGGCGAACACGAGTCGCTAGAGCGAGTTGCCGCGCTCGCAGAGCTCCTCCTCGACTACCCAGGGACCGTCGTAGCGGCCTTCCTGGACGGGTGGGGAGAGCGTGGCGCCGATGAGCTGATCTCGGCCTTCAAGGACGCCCACGGCGGGTGCTGGACGAGCGTGGAGGAGTTCGCCGACGAAGTGCTCGTCTCCGACGACGTGAAGGAAGCGCTCGGAGAAGAGCTCTACGGCTACTTCGACCTCGCACGCTACGCGCACGACAGCGAGGCCGACGGTGGCTTCTCCACCGTCGACACTCCCAGCGGCGTGCACGTGATCTGGAAGAACTACTGAGGAGGACGCGCGATGAACAGCAACGATCATCTTGACGGCGTCTTCGGGTACGTGCGTGCCGACAAGCTCCGCCGGTGGGACGTGCTGTTCGCTCCGGTTCGCCAGGTCGTCGACGACCCGTCGACAGCGGACCCCAAGACCGTCGAAGTCGAGACGGCGATAGGCCCACAGAAATACGGCTCCGACACCCTCCTGTGGACCTATCGGCCCACCAGCACGAGAACGGGCTGCGGCGAGTGCGGTGCCGAGCCCGGTTTGCCGTGCAACCCCATGACCTGCTGCGCTCTTGAGATGCTCGCTGACCTTTCCGAGACAGTACGAGAGCACCACGCGCGCTAAACCGGGGGCTCTATGCCGTGTGGGCCGGACGGGTTGACCGTCCGGCCCACGGTCATTCACAGGTCAGCAGCCCGTCCACCACATCGGCGTGGGGCGGCCCGTGAGCCTGTGCCACGCCGTCGAGACGGCCACCATGTGCGGGGTCGGTGCGGACATGTGCTCAGTCGTGGTCGGGATGGTGGGAACCGCAGCGGCACCGGCTGCGGTCGCGGTCGTGACGCGACGAATCCAGCTGATTCCCTGTCCTGTCATGCGTTGCACACCTCTCTCCTCGGCGGCGGTGTGGGCCCGCCCTGGGCGGCGGGCCCCTCGTCCGGCCGGAGCGCCGGCCTGACGAGGTGGCGGGCATAGGGCCGGGTGAAGCCGACGACTCCGCCGGGATAGTTGCGGTAGGACTGCACGCGTACGTTCGTGCCGGTGTGGGGGGCCACGAGCATGAGGCCGCGCGGGACGTCGTAGATGATCCCGACGTGCCCCGGCCCGGAGTGACCAGGGCGGTAGTCGAAGAAGACCAAATCGCCAGGTGCTTCCTGGCCTGTCGGCACGCGCGGGCCGAACCAGTACTGGGCGTCCGACAGTCGGGGGATGGCGATGCCGGCGGAGCGGTACGCCATCATCGTGAGACCCGAGCAGTCGTAGCCGGTGGGGCCGGTGCCGCCGTAGATGTACGGCTTGCCCACCTGCGCTCTGGCGTAGGCGATGACTCTGGCCGCGATCACCGTCGGAGCGGACACCGGACCGGCGAGATCACATCCCTCGTCGCCGGTGGTCTCGGCGATCTTGCCTGCGGCGTACCCGCGCGCTTGGGCGATGACGTCGTCCACGTATGACCTGGAGTGGTTGTAGGCGAAGATCGCCTCACGTAGACGTACGGGCGCGCCGTTGGCTCTGAGGTAGCGCGCTGCGGCCGGAATGGCATCGGCGGGATTCGTGATGTCCCTGCGTCCGTCTGTGTCGCCGTCGACGCCGTACGCGGCCCACGTGGCGGGCATGAACTGCATCGGGCCGCGGGCGCCTGCGCTGGAGGTGCTCTGGTCACGTCCGTGGTGCGATTCGATGTGGCCGATGGCGGCGAGGATCGTCCACGGGACGCCGTACGCGTTCCCGGCGGCCTGGTACAGCCGGAGGTATGCCGCCGGGATGTCTTGTGCGCCGCCACCCGCGCCAGGTTGGGCACTGGCCGGACAGCCGCCGTCCACCCTGTTCCCGGCAGAGGTCAGCGCGCCGGTCGCGCCGCCGATCAAGGTCGCCATCAATACGGTTCCTGCGCCTGTCGCGGCGCCGATGACGGTCAGCGCCGGCATGGGACACCCGCCAGTTCTGTCGGGCGTGTCGTCCATGCGCTCGGCTCGAGACCCGACGATGCGGACTCGGCGCGAGCCCGCTGCTGCTCGACTGGTAGCGCGAGATCCACCAGCGAGCGCCGGTCGTCGCGGCGCAGGTCGGCCCAGACGGGACCGGCTGGATGACGACGCGTCTCGTCGTGGGAGGCGGTCAGCACGGGCACGGCTGCGGCGGAGCAGGAGCGGCGGAAGTTGGCCTCCCTGCGCGCAGAGGTGAAGTAGAAAAACAGCGGAGTGCTGATCCCCGTCGCCCGGATGAGACGTCCATAACCCTCGGTTTTGGCGACGACGCGGGACAGCGTCTCGGTGCCGTTGTCGTACTCCAAGAAGAAGTCGAGTCGGCGGTCGGCGGTGCTCCACCGGCCGTACCCGTCGGGCTGGACGAACTTCTTCCACGTGGCCGCGCACCGTGCCTCGGGCCACCACTCGGCGAGCCGACCCTGCCTGGTCGGAACCGCCAGGCGAGCGAAGAAGCCGTTGACGCCGAGCAGGTGTCCGAGCTTGGCGGACAGCATCACCGCGCCGGTCCGATCGCGTCGCCAGCCCAGCTCTTTGAGGGTGAGGCCGCGCTCAGCGGCGACCACCTCGGCGCCGGCGGTGTTCAACAGCCAGTGGCAGGGTGCGGACCCGCCGCCCGGCCGCAGCGGGCGGACCTTGGTCAGTACGTCGAGCCGGTGCAGGACGAGCAGCCGGTGATCGGCGGTATCCCGGTTACCGGCGAACGCGAGGTCGGCGACATGCTCGGTGGTGAACACCTTGTGTTCGAGGAGCATCCGCAGCAACCAGCGATCGCGAGCGGTCAACCGGGTCGACAGCAGGCTGAGCAGGTCGTGTTGCCGGGGCTTGGTAGTCACGATCGATCCCCTCGTGTGGACGTCCTAGCGCGGATCTCCTGGAAGCGGCCCCGGCATCGGGTCGGTCGCGTGCTTGCGCCCGTAGCGTTTTCGTGAGGCCTTCCGGACGGCCTTCTCCCGGCCGGGTACGGGCGGCGGTAGCGGCAGGGTCCGAAGGGTGAAGGCGTTCGTCAGCGTGCCGTGGTCGATCAGCCGCGCGGAGGCCTGGAAGGCTCCGAGATTGGCGAGGTCGTGGGCGCCCAGCTGCGGTGCCATGTGGCGTTCGAGGTGGCGGGCGTCGCTCGGAGACACCGTGAAGATCACCTTGTTGCGAGCGTTGGCGGCGATCGCGTCCCGCAGCTCCTGCGGCAGCTGGGTGAGGTTCTGATGGGCGAGGATCAGAGCGGCCCGGTAGGAACGCGCCTCGGCGAGCATGTCGTCGAGGCCGTGCGGAAGCGTGAGGAAGTTCTGGCACTCATCCACGTAGACCGCGCAGTCGGGCCGGTCGGCCTCGGGGCGCCGCGCGCGGGCCTGGACGGCCTGCCAGGTCTTGGCCAGGATGAGTGATCCCAGGAGCCGGGAGGTGTCGTCCCCGAGCATCCCTTTGGGAAGGCGCGCGATGAGCAGGCCGCCGGTGTCGAGAAGCCGGCCGATGTCGACGGTGCTCCGGCCCGCGGCGAGGACGTCGCGGGCGAATCCGCGCAGCAGGACCGCGCGGAGCTTGTTCATCACCGGCCCGGTCACCTGAGCGCGCTGGGCGTCGGACAGTCTCTCGTACCAGTTCCAGAAGTCGGCCACGAAGGGGTTCCTGACCTGGGTCACGGCGCGCGCCCGGTACGTGTCGTCGTCGAGCAGCCGGGGGACGTCCGCCAGCGTTGCGTCGGGACTGGCCGTGGCGGTCAGGAGGGCCGAGCGAAGGATGTCATCGGTGCGAGGTCCCCAGGAATCGGCGTAGATGCGTCGGAAGATCCCGACTACGACGTCCGCCGTCAGTTCCGGGTTGGCGCCGTCGAGGATGTTCACGCATGGGGGCGGTGCGCCGTCGTCGGGATCGATCAGCGCCACGTTGCCGACCATGTCTTCGGGGAGGCGCGAGAGAAGGAGCGTCGAGTCGCCCTTGGGTTCGATGGAGACGAAGCCGCGTCCTGACCGCGCGTCGTCGAGTTGCATGGACAGCAGGCCGGTCGTCTTTCCTGTGCCGGTCTCGCCGATCACGTGGAGGTGGTGGCGGGCGTCGGCGACGCGTACGCCGACGGTCCTGCGCGGGCCCGCCTCGGCTTTGCCCAGCATCCTGACGCCTGGGCCGGCGGACGGTACGGCCGGTGGCGGCGGGGTCGGTCTGGCGCCGGCACGGTCCAGTCCGGGCACCGTCTCATCGATCGGGACGTGGCAGAGTGCGGCCAGCTCCGGCACGGACAGCAGGTCTCCATGTCCCATCCGCCGTGTCCGCAGTGCCTCGCAGGCGTGGAGCCGCTGGCGGCGTAGGTAGTTGAACCCGGTGTAGGCGGCGTACGAGGAGGCGATGGCGTGTGCCCGGCCGTGTGACCACGCCTGGCCGCGGGGGCTGGTGTCGCCGGTGGCGACCACGTACCGTACGACGGTCTCCAGCCGGGGACGCGATGCCTTGGCCAGGATGGCGCGCACCTCGGCAGTCGTCTCGGCAGGTCGCGCTCGTGGGCCGTCGACCGTGCCCACGGGCAGCAGCTTGAAGAGGCCGGCCTTGACGCTTGTGACGGCACCGGGCGAGCGGAGCGCGGTCGCGTACCGCCCCGCTCGGCGGAGCCTGCGGCCGGTGACCGGCCGGGCGAGCACCTGGACGATCACGGTCTCCGAGGCGGTGAGCGATCCGGCGGCGGCCAGCAGTCCGCGGAGCGGGTCGATGTCGAAGTCCGAGCGCAGGGGATAGTGGTCGGGGCGGGCGAGCAGGAGCCGACCGGCCGCAGCGTGGGCGAGTGACATGGTCGGCTGATCCGCCGCATGGGCGGTACGGGTCGCCGCGCCTGGCCACGATCCTTCGATCGCCCGCTCGACCAGCCCAGGTGGGACAACTCCAGGGACCCACAGCCGGATACGCAACTCCGGCCTCGGTGAACACGTACTCCCAGGCGACGTGCGGCACCCCGGTGATCGGGCGCAGCCAGTGAGGCCGGAGCAGACCGAGCAGGTGTGTCCACAGAGCCTCGGCTCCCGCGACGTCCACCGATGGCGGTGGCAGGATGTCGATCACGCGGGCGTACGGGATCAACCGGGCCTGCTGCCATCGAACCAGCGCCGTACGCGCCAGCACGCCGGCGACCGCCATCATGAGCGCGGTGCCGGAAAGCACCGCGGCGTTCGTCGAGATCAGGCTTGAGAGGTAGTCCCACGCCTGTCGCATGCTTGCCAACGGGTCGTCGAGGAACCGCCCAACGGGAGATAGCCGGGGGCCCGGATTCATACCGACGCTCCGTCGGCTTCGAGGTCGGCGAGCTCGGCGGGATCGGTCGTGCAGATGGTGTGCTCGACGGGAGACGCCAGCGTGCGCAGGGCTACGCGCTGAGAGCCGCAGCTCAGGAGTGCCTCGCCCCGGTCGGCGGCGAGCAGGAACGCCCGCTCGCCCTCCGACAGGCGGAACGCCTGACAGATCTGGTCGATCGCTTGCGGCGCTTGGCGGAGCAGGATCTGGGTGGAGCTGTTGCTGACCACCGCTCGCCCGAGGTCGGATGCGAGGACGTCGGCGGCGTCCTGGGTGACGACGGTGAGGCCGGCCCAGTGTTTTCGCGCGGACTTGGCGAGCCGGTACAGGAACTTGGCGCCTTCCCCGTCGCGCAGAAGCAGCCAGGCCTCGTCGACGATGACGAACCGGCGTTTGCGGACGCGCGAGTCGCTGACGGTCCGCCAGATCGCGTCCAAGGTCAGGAGCGTCGCGACGGTCTTCAGTTCCTCGGGCACGTCGCGCAGAGAGAACACGACGAGGTGGCCGTCGGGTCGGGTGGTGGTGGGCCCGTCGAAGAGGTCTCGGAAGCTTCCGGCGACGTACGGGGCCAGGCGCGCGGCGAGTTCCCGTGCCTTGGGGTCCTCGCTCGCCTCCAGCGTGGCCGCCAGGTCGCGCAGCAGCGGCGCGGGCCGACCCCAGGTGCGTGGGTCCTCGGTGATGCCGACGGCGTTGTATGTGGCGAAGACCGCGCGGTCCAGAGCCGCCCGTGACGCGGGGTCCAGCGAGTCGCCGAGAAGTACGGCGGTCAGGGTGTGCAGGAACAGCGCTCTGCGGGTGAGCGCGTCCATGGTCTTCTCGGAGCCCGACGGCAGGTCGAACGGGTTGAGGCGTACGCCAGGCGCGCCGAGAATGATGCAGGTTCCGCCCACGGCGTTGGCGAGGCGCGTGTACTCGCCTTCGGGGTCGATGACGGCGATCTCGATGCCGGCGTACATCGAGCGGAGTGCTTCCAGCTTTGTGAAGTAGGACTTGCCGGCGCCGGAGCGGGCGATGATCACGGCGTTGTGGTTGTCCAGCGCCCACCGGTCCCAGGTCACCAGGGATGGGGAGGAGGCGTTCGCCCCGTACAGCACCGAGGTGCCGGACAGGGGAGAGGTGAGATCCGGTGAGGTGAAGGGGAAGGCGGCGGCGAGCGCGTGCGTGTCCATCGTCCGCCGGGTGCCCAGGGCGTCGAGCCCGAGGGGCAGTGTGGACGTCCAGCCCTGCAACGTGCGGAAGGTCGCCGGGCGAGCGTCCAGCAGCAGCGATGCCGCCAGCGTACGAACCCGTCTTACCTCCCTCGCCAGCTCGTCTTCGGCGGTCGCGTGGACGGTGATGTAGAGGGCGACGTGGAAGAGCTTGGCGTGCCCGCGCGCGAGACCTGATGCCAGCGCGTGGGCGTCGTCGGCGGCGGCGTCGGCTTCGAAGTCGACCAGCCGTCCCCGCTCGGCGTCCGACCGCGCCGACGATTCGAGACGGGCGAGTTGTTTGCGGAGGCGGTCGGCGGCGACCTGGTTCGGGATCGGCTCGATGTGCAGTGCGACGTCCGTACGGCCGGGGTCGGACAGCAGGGGTTCGAGCCAGCCGGGGCCGACCTCGGCCGGGTAGCCGGTGATCGCGAAGGTGGCGCATACGCCGTCACCGAGGACCAGACTGCGGGCGCCGATATCGACGCCGTCCGGCCCAAGCGGCAGGCCGGGCGTGGCGGCGCGGCGGCGTGTGAACAGACGTCTCATCGGCCCGTGATCACCTCGTCGATGTCGGTGACGGAACACGGCGTCGGGTTGTTCGGGTCGCAGGCGGTGGCGAGTACGGATGCGACCGCGGGCCCGTCGAGTACGCGAGCGTCGATGCCGATCGCGGTCAGGCCTGTGGCGATGTTCTCGGCCTGCCGCAGTGCCGGTCCGCTGTCGGCTTCGCTGGTGGTCTCTGAATCGCGGGCGATGAGGAGGACCTGGTGCCACAACAGCTCTGACCGGGCGGCGAGGTCGGCGAGGAACTCCGCGTGTTCCCGTGCGGCGGCTTCGAGCTGCGGATCGGGGAGCGTGGGTGCGCCGTCGAAGACGCGTTCGGCCAGGGGCACCAGGTTCATGCGCTCGGCGCGCACGAGGATCTGGACTGGCGAGGACAGTCCGTGCAGGCACCGGGCGAACCCGGCGACCATGGCTTCTTGCTCGCCGAAGGTGGCCAGCGCGAAGCTGACCGTCCCGCAGGCGATCATCGTCGCGCCACCGTGGTCGCCCAGCTCGATGAGCCCGTCCGCGCGGAGGCCGGTGACCGGCAGCGCAAGCGGCGCGGGAGGGGTCGGCGCGACGGTGGCGAGGTAGTCCGGAGTCGCCGGTACCTCCCCGGGGATACGTCGTCGGGGCGCCAGATGCTGCTTCACGGCCGCGACGGCGAGGCGATCCAGGCTCAGGCCATCGCGGCGTACGAGCGCGAACGCCACGGCGGCCGAGGCGACCGGCACGCAGCACGCGATGAACACGAGCGGGGGGACGAAATGACGGGTGGCCATGAAGGCTGCCCACAGCACCGCTGCGGTGCCGCTGAGGATGGCGACCTGCCGGGCGGTCAGGCCGGCCAGCACACGGTCCTCGCGATCGATGTCGGCGGGGATACGCGTCGCGTACGGTTCGCGGGTCATCGCTGATCACCTCGTGGCGTCCTGGGACTCTGCGGCGGCGCTCCGCCTTCGCGAGGCGTGGATCTGCGGGGCGGCGGCGCACTCTCGGGCCGCGGACGGGGTCGGCGTCCGGGGTCGAGGTCGGTGAACAGCGGTGGCTGCACCGGTCGAGGCGGAAGGCGGAAGGGCAGGCGGAGCTGTTCGGGGCGCGTCGGCACCGATTCGCCTTGCCGCCAGCGCGGCGGGGCGTCGGCCTTGGGCCGTAGCGGCAACTGGGGCTGGATGCCGCGGTCCGGTATCGGCTTCAGCGGCGGCAGGTTCGGCAGTTCCAGCTGCCGGCCATGCGCAGCCGGCCACCGCAGCGGCAGCTCGGGCTGCACCGACGTTCCGGGACGCGTCGGCGGGTTGGGACCGAGCGGGGGCATCGGCCGAGTGGGACGGGGGCTGGCTGGAGGCATCGGCGGACGTGGCGGTGGGACTGCGCCCTTGCCGCCGCGTGTGCCGGTCAGGGCGCCGGTGACGCGCCGCAGGACAAGGACGGAGAACAGGAAACGAGCCGCGCTGCTGATCGGGTTGCGGCCGAACGCGCCGCGCCACACGGCCTTGGAAACCCAGGACGGCACCCGCGCGAGGATGTAGAGCAGGCAGACGACGAGCAGCAGGTCGACGATGCCCTTCTGGCTGGGGATCCCGACGAGGGGCACCTTGTCGCCGTCCTTGGCCGACAGAACATCGACGGCGCCGGCGAAGACCAGCGATTGAACGACCTGGATCGCGAGCATCCCGGTGATCGCTCGCCACCACAGACGAGCTATGCCGTCGGTCTGCGGCAGCGCGTGGAAGATCAGTGCCAGGGGCGCGGCGATGACCAGCAGCATGGTGACGGTGACCCGCATGATGTAGCCGCCCGCCACCATGAGCGCCAAGACGACCGCGACCAGTGTGATCAGGCCGGACAGCATGCCGAGTGTGGCGATGTTGCCGACGAGGAAGCCCTTGATCACCTCGGCGGCGCCGTGCGGATCGGCATGGGCGGAGCCGTAGTCGATGAACGCGCGCGCCAGAGCGTTGGCGACCTTGATCGCCTGCTCGACGATGAGCTTGCTGCAGTTGGCGGCGAGGAACGCCAGCAGCAGGCGCATGACGATGTCCTTGCTGGCCGTGCCCGGCGCGATGGCCTGGCCGGCCATCAGGAGAATGCCGCCGATGACGACCAGCACGCCGAAGCTCGTGTCGGCGATGGTCTCGCTGACCGACCACAGCGACTGGACGTGCTTCATCGATGGACTGTCCAGATCCGGTGTGGTCAGCAACGTCTTGCCGAAAAAGTCCATGACCGGCGGAATCGCCGACGTCGTGAGGCCGGTGAACCACGAGTCGATCGCCCTGCCGACCTCGCAGCTCACCTCCCACGGAGGGCAACCCACCGGAGGCGGCGATGGCGTGACGACCGGCGTTGGGAGCACACCCCGTCCCACACAATGCGGTATGGGCTCGCCCGGGAAGATCTGCACGCTGGGGCAAGGGCTCGGGCTCGCAGGTGCCGGCGCTTGCGGGTGTGGAGCCGGGGTTGGCGAGGCGGCCGGATCTGGTGCTGGCGGCGCCGCGTGGGCCAGGCCGGTACTCGTGAATAGCGCAGCGGCGGCGATGAGCAGTAGAGAGACCCAGCGGGCGGTATGCCGTCGTGGCATGGTCACGCTCCGACGATTCGTTTGAGGATCTCCACGAGCACCGGAGCCAGCGCCGCGACGCCGTAACCGATCGCGGCGTACTTCAGCGCCTCCTTGGCCTTGCTGACCTCACCCGGGTCGCCTGCCGCGAGCAGCAGCCGCAGACCCCCGACAGTGAGGAACAACGTGGCCAGCGCCACCAGCAGACCGATCAGCCACATCCGCAGGTTGTTGATCACCGTCTTCAAGTCGGCAGGCGCGGCAACGCCTTTTTCTGACGCATATACGGCCGTTGCGGCAACTGCGACGGTCGTGCCTATCGCGGCGGTTATGACCGCAGTACGTGCTAGCCCGTTGAGCCACGCCATCCGAATGCCTCCCCTCCGCAGGCATCTCGCCCGTCGCTATCGCTGGCACCGAATGAAAGAGGCGTCCAGGAGGCGGGAATCGAGCCGATCCCCTTTCTGGTCGGCATGCGTGTTCCGGTGAAGCGGCCGGTGGCCTTCTTCCCGCCCCCTGGATGGCGCCAGTTCCGATGCGCCCTCACTACGAACTGCGAATGAGAAGTCGCCGATCTTCGAAGATCACGACGAACTTTTATCTTCCTTGATCCAGGCGGCCAGTCGCGCCTCAGCCGACTTACGGCGGCACCAGGCAGTGGTGACAGGCAGGCCGAGACGCTGGGCCACGGCACTCAGGGACGTCCCCTCGAGCCGGGAGGCGCCGATTAGTTCGGCTTCCTCGCGCGTGATGACGCCGGCGTTGACCGCGGAGGCGAGCACGAAGTCCGGATGGCCGTCCCACACTGAGGTCAGCGAAGGCTCGGGCAGGGTGTCGAGATCTCGAGTGCGGGCCGCGTAGGCCATGGCGCCGTACCGCATCCGGCGGACCTGGTTGTAGGCCGTCGCTCGCAACTTCGCACAGACCATGGGGCCATCGATGTCGGCTTCGGCGAGGGCCTCGTAGAACGCCGTCACCAGCTCGGAGTCCAGGTCCTCCGGATCGCCGCTGTAGTCGCGGACAAGCCGGGCCGCCGCCGTCCGGAGACCTGGCAGGGCGAGACCGACCGCGACCGTGGGCCAGGGTTCACCGCTGGCGCGGACGAGCCGGACGAGCTCGCGCCACACGACGTCACGGGCCACCGGCTGCAGCAGCGGCAGCAACTCCACCAGCTCCCGGACGCTCATACGGCGGGTCGGCAGCCCATGACCGAGGGTCCGGCCGTTGAGGGCCGGCGCGTCGGCCCGGGAGCAGACTTCGCAGAACGCCTGCGCGGCCCGATCCAACGGTGTGGGACGGTTCCCGTTAACGAATATGGCGTCACTGTTGACAGACACGATGAGCTCCTTCCAGCTCCGGTGAATTCCGGAGCGGGCCCATCTACACATCCGCCATTCGCGGCGCAATCGCGCAGCATCCGTTTGTGCTACGTCCAGCCCAGACGAGTCGCAGACGAAGATCAGGCGAATCAGCGAAATGTGGTCGCCATCGAAATACGAGAAGGCCGGATCGCAGTTCGTTGATGAAGCGGTCGGTGGCCAGGGCCGAGAAGCCTCATGGCCGCACGATCAACCGAAACGAACACGCACGACAGCAGACGCGACAGGGTCCCGCCGGTCACAAAGGCCGGTAGGCGCGCGCGTCCGAGAATCGGATCAATGTGCACCGGCTACGGCGGCCTGGACCTCGCCGCTCGCGCCGTCTACGGCGGGGACATGGGCTGGTGCGCCGAGAACGACGCCCACGCGACAGTCCTGCTGCACCGCCGGTTTCCCGGCGTGCCGAACGTCGGTGACCTGACCGCCGTCGACTGGACCCAGGTCCCGGCCGTGGACATCGTCACCGCCGGCTTCCCATGCCAGGACATCAGCTACGCCGGCCACGGCGCCGGCATCCAGAAGGGAACCCGTAGTGGACTGTGGCTCACCATCGCCGACGCCCTTCGCGTACTACGACCCGGACTCGTCCTGCTGGAGAACGTGGCCGCCTTGCGCACCCGCGGCCTCGCCACGGTACTTGGGGACCTGGCCGCACTCGGGTACGACACGGCATGGACGTGCCTACGCGCCGCCGACGTCGGAGCCCCCCACCGCCGCGACCGCATCTTCATCGCTGCTGCCCACCCCACAAGCCCGCGAATCACGCGGACGGACCTGCCCCCAGCAGCGCCGGAAGGGACGTCACCAGGTGAACCTGTGCGATGTGGCCTGTGCCGACCTGCTGCCCACCCCAAGTGCCTGCAACGCCAACGACGGCGAACGGGTCAGCTCCTGGCTGGGGCGCAGAGCTCGGCAACAACCCAGCCGTTCGATGCCACTCAGTGTGGCCGTACGGCTCCTCCCGACCCCACGTGCCAGCGACGGGACCAAAGGCAGCCCGAACCAGCACGGCTCCAAGGGCGACCTCACGTTGCCCTCCGCGGCGCTTCGAGTCCTGAGCCGGCCGCCGAGGTCGACTGGGGAACCTATGAACCGGCCATCCGCGAGTGGGAAACGATCCTCGGACGATCGGCGCCCCCACCCACCGAACGCGGAACCCGGGGACAGCCCCGCCTGAGCGCCCGCTTCGTCGAGTGGATGATGGGCCTGCCCGCCGGCTGGGTCATCGATCTGCCCCTCACCCGCACCGCCCAGATGCGCCTGCTCGGCAACGGCGTCGTACCGCGGCAGGCCATTGTCGCCTTCCGGAGCCTCGATGCCCAGTTGTACGGCGACACGCCAGGCCCCTGGGGCGCGCCATCGTGATCACACGAACCCGAAACGACTCCGGCGCGGCAGCCGCACGACGATCGTGCGGCAATCCTGCGAAGATCATTCCGGCACGAGCCACCCCCCGTACGGAAGACTTGCGTGAGAGGCATTGCCTCGCCGCGTCGTCGGCGACGTGCCCGCTGTTCGTTTGTCCACAGGATGTGGATAAGCGTGGCGCTAGAGGCGTCATATGACTCCAAGGACGCAAAAGGGCTGCTCAGGGGCTCCTGAATCCGGTTCATCGGCGTACGGTGACGGGCGCGGAATGGATGCGGCGGCGCATGAGGCTGGCGTCACCGAGCCGGGCGCGCCCTCTGTCAGCGGGAGCGACGGCAGTGACGAAGCGCTCAAGGTTCGTGCGGAGTTCGTCGCGGTGAGCGGAAGCGAGGGCGAGGCGTTAGAAGCCGGTCAACTCGCGGTGATCCGGGAGATTCTTCTATGGCAACATCGGCGTACCGATCCACCAGCAGCGGTGGAGTAGCCCGACCGGCGGGGACCGGTGACGTGGTCTTGCCCTGGCGGCGAGGCGATGACGGACCGGATCCGCTCGAAGGGGCGGCCCAGGCGGGGCTACCGGTGCCGGTCGCCTGGCTGGGCCGCACTTCCACGGAAGACCAGCAAGACCCGTCACTCTCCCTCCCCCGACAGTTGCGCAAGTCGCGGCAGGCGCTTCCGGACGGATACGTCATCGTGGCCCACTTCTACGACGTGGAGTCGGGCCGCAAGGAGTTGGACGATCGCGGGCACAGCCGAGCCCATGAGCAGTTCGACATCGCGATCCCACGTGACGGCGGCATCCAGGACCTGCTGGCGGAGGCGGGCCGGCCCGACCGGCGCTTCGTGGCCGTCATCTGCGAATCGATCGACCGTGTCGCTCGCCGCACCTACTTCGGCACGAAGATCGAGTACGAGCTCGAGCAGAACGGCGTGCTGCTCCTGGCGGCCAACGAGCCCATCGTTCCTGCCACCGGAGGCGGTCAGCGGTCCCGGAAGCGAGCCGGGCCGATCCTCACCCGGAGGATCAACCAGGCCATCGCCGAGTGGTACGTCGTCCAGATGCTCGAGCTGTCCTGGGACGGATTCTGCGAGCACACCGAGCAAGGGTGGAACATCGGCCGTCCTCCGTACGGCTATCTGGCCGAAAAACGCCCCCACCCCGTGCCCGCCAGACGGGCGGAAGGCAAGACCAAGACCCGCCTGATCCCCGACCCGGCCAAAGGCCCGACGGTGAGCCTGATCTTCCAGCTACGGGCTCTGCAACGGCTCGGTTATGACGAGATCGCCGATCGGCTGAACACCGACCTCATGCGGCACCTGCCTCCCGAACCGGTCGACCCGCGGCGTGCGGTCGGCCGATGGACGGGTTCCGCCGTCCGCGGCATTCTGGCGAATCCGAAGTACACCGGCCACATGGTGTGGAACCGGCGAGCGAGCAAGAAGGGCGGACGTTGTAATCCGCCCAGCGAGTGGGTCTGGTCACCGCACCCCACCCACGAGCCCTTGGTCACCAAGGAGCTGTTCGAAGCCGCCTCGCCGGTGGCCAAATACCGGCAGGGCTCCCGCACGGGCGGCGGAATCAACCGCCATCCGCAGGCGAAGCGCTCTTACCGGCTGCGCTCCTACGTCACCTGTGACCTCTGCGAGCGGCGCATGTTCGGTAAGACGCGGCGCGCCATCGCCTATCTCGCGTGCGAGCCGCAACGGCAACATCACAAGGGACGCACCGACTGGTACAGCGAACACCCCAAGAGCCTGTGGGTACGCGAAGAGATCCTCTTGGACGCGGTTCGGAACTTCTTCGCCGAGCGGATCTTCGGCCCGGACCGTCAACGGCACCTTCGCGCCCAGCTTCAGCGTTCCGCCAAGGACCAAAGCGACGACCGCGCGGCTGACCGACGTAAGCAGCTCACCCAGGAACTCGCTGGGCTCCAACTCCGCCAGGACAACCTCATCGACCAACTGGAGAACTTCGAAGCCACCAGCGATGACGACGCCGACCGGGAGTACCGGCAAACCATCCAACGACGCTTCGCCGAGCTCACCACCACCCGGCGCACAAAGCAGGCCGAACTCGACCAGATCAACGCGGACACCCCGCCAGCCTGCGACGACGCCGACCTACTCGATCAGATCCCTCGGCTGCACGCCGATCTGACCGAACTTCCCGAAGGCCTCGAACGTAAGCTCTACGACGCCTTCCACCTGAAGGTCCGCTACAACCGGACCCGGCACGAAGCCACGATCCAGGTGGCGATCCGGGAAGACACGATCATGATGCTCACCAAAGCCACACAGAGCAGCCAGGGCGCAGGGGAAGATGGATCAGCGAAACGCGATCTCTTGTTCCCATCTTCTGGGCGCCCCCTGCAGGATTCGAACCTGCGCACCCGGCTCCGGAGGCCGGTGCTCTATCCCCTGAGCTAAGGGGGCTCAGGACGCCTAGAGATTATCAGTATCCCGGCACCGCTCGCGCCGGTCCCGGGTGGGAGTCGTTCGGCCGGGCTGGTCGTCGACCACGTGGGGGTTTCGGTCGGTCGTCCCCCCGATAACGATGATGCCGCACGTTGCCGTTCTCCGCGTGTCCCGGGCCGTGGAACCGCTAGCTTTGCGGCCGTGACCCTTGGACGCGTGCTGGTCGTCGATGACGACGAGGTGATCCGGCAGCTCATCGCCGTGAACCTTCAACTGGAGGGGTTCGAGGTGGCGACGGCTGTCGACGGTCAGGACTGCTTGGATAAGGTGCGCGAGGTCGATCCCGATGTGATCACGCTCGACATCATGATGCCCCGGCTCGACGGCTGGGTCACCGCGGTGAAGCTTCGGGAGGATCCCGACACGCAGGGCATCAGGGTTGTGATGATCACGGCGCGGGCGCAGGAGCATGACATTCGCCGGGGGAGCGAGATCGGGGTGGACGCCTACGTCACCAAGCCGTTCGACCCCTCCGAGCTGATCCGTACGGTCCGTGAGCTGGCCGGCGCGGGCCCCAGCCCGGACGACGCCGGATGATCTTTGCGGCCCTCTCCTGTCCACATGCTGGTCAGATAGTCTCGTACGCGTGACCCCGGGTAGCCTCGCGCACGTGAACCCGGGTGAGTTGAGCAATGCCGTCATCGCCGCCGTACGTGACGCGGTCGCCGATGGCGACATCAGCGTGCCCATTCCGGAGAAGGCGCCGGTCGAGGCGACCGCCACGGGGGACTACGCCACGCCGCTTCCGCTGCGGCTCGCCAGGGTCGCGGGGCGGTCCGCGCCCGAGGTGGCGGCGATCCTCGCCAAGCATGTCGCCAAGCGGCCCGGGGTTCGTACCGCCAGGACGACCGGGCCCGGCTTTCTCACCATCACCATGGACACGCCGCTCACCGCCCGGATCGATGAGTCCTACGGCCTGATGGCCGTCCCGCAGGCCGAACGCTGGCCCACGCGGCCGCTGACCTTCGACAACCCCGGCTTTCGCGTCCGGTTCGCGTACGCGCGCGCCAGCGGGGTCCGGCGGCATGCCGTCGATCTGGGGCTGCGGGAGGATCTGGGGCTGCGGGAGACGGACGGTCCGCTGGACGACCCCCGCGAACGGCTGCTGATCGGGCTCCTCGCGGACTTTCCCGGCCGGGCGGAGCAGGCGGCGCGGCAGGATGATCCGCGCCCCTTCACCCGGCACCTCGAACGGATCGCCGACGCATACCACGACGTCCATGAGCAGTGCCCCGCGTTGCCCAGGGGTGACGAGCCCATCAACGCACGGCACACCGCGCGGCTGGGTCTGGCCCGCGCGGTGCGGATCGTGTTGGGAAACGGCCTGCGGATGCTCGGGGAGATGCCGGACGACCGCCTGTGAACGCAGACCGCCTGTGAGCGTTACGGAGAGATCATGAGTCGAGTGCACCCGGCCGGTCCCCGGCATGCCGACGTGCTGCCGGAGGACCACCCGCTGCCCCCGCCGCGCGACCTCAACGCGCTCGCGGCCGGTGTCTGGCCGCGCAACGCCCGGCGAGACGACGGCGCCCTGACGATCGGCGGGGTGGACGTTCGCGACCTCGCGGGGGAGTACGGCACGCCGCTGTACGTCTACGACGAAGAGGACTTCCGGTCCCGGTGCCGCGAGTTCGCCGGCGCCTTCAGCGACGGTGACGTCTACTACGCGGGCAAGGCCTTCCTGAGTACGGAGATCGCCCGGTGGGTGGCCGAAGAGGGCCTGGGCCTGGACGTCTGTACGGGAGGTGAGCTGGCGATCGCGCGGCACGCCGGGTTCCCGGTCGAGCGCATCGCCTTCCACGGCAACAACAAGTCCACCGCCGAGCTCACGCGCGCCCTCGAGGCAGGGGTGGGCCACATCGTGCTCGACTCCTTCGAGGAGATCGCGCGGCTGGGCTACCTCGCCGAGGAGAGGCACGTACGACCCAAGGTGATGATCCGCGTCACCACGGGGGTCGAGGCGCACACGCACGAGTTCATCGCGACGGCGCACGACGACCAGAAGTTCGGGTTCGCGCGGGAGACCGCGCTGGAGGCGGCCCGCCGCGTGCAGGAGATCGACTCGCTGGAGCTGGTCGGCCTGCACTCCCACATCGGCTCGCAGATCTTCGACACCGACGGCTTCGAGCTGGCCGCCCACCGCGTCGTGGACCTGCTGGTCGCGATCCGCGACGAGCACGGCGTCGAGCTGCCCGAGCTGGACCTCGGCGGCGGTTACGGCATCGCCTACCTGGAGGGCGACGACCCGCTCGACCCCAAGCACATCGCCGACAACCTGCGCGGCATCATCACCCGCAACTGCCGGGAGCGGGGCCTGACGGTGCCGCGGCTGACCGTGGAGCCGGGCCGTACGATCGCCGGGCCCGGCGGCATCACGCTGTACGAGGTCGGCACGGTCAAGCCGCTCGACGGGCTCCGCACGTACGTTTCGGTCGACGGCGGCATGAGCGACAACATCCGCACGGCGCTGTACGGCGCGGAGTACACCAGCGTGCTCGCCTCGCGGCGCTCCGACGCGGCCCCGATGCTCAGCCGCATGGTCGGCAAGCACTGCGAGAGCGGCGACATGGTCGTGCGCGACCTGTGGCTGCCGGAGGACCTCGCCCCCGGCGACCTCGTCGCGGTGGCGGCCACCGGCGCGTACTGCCGCTCGCTCGCCAACAACTACAACCACGTGCCGAAGCCGGCGGTCGCGGCCGTGCGCGACGGGCGGTCCCGGCTCATCCTCCGCCGCGAGACCGAGGAGGACCTGCTGCGCCTGGAGGTCTCGCCATGAGCGAACGCGGTGAGCGGATCGACCGGCGCGCAAGCGAACATCGTGGGCGAATCGGCGGCGTGGTCACCTCTCCGGCGAAGGAGGGCGCATGACCGGCTTGAGGATCGCGCTGCTGGGGTGCGGCACCGTCGGCACCGAGGTCGTGCGCCTGCTGCGTGAGCAGGCCGACGACCTCGCCGCCCGGGTCGGCGTCCCGCTGGAGCTGGCCGGCATCGCCGTGCGGCGGCTCGACAAGCGCCGCGAGGGCGCCCCGGCCGAGCTGCTCACCACCGACGCCGAGGGCCTGGTGACCAGCGACGACGTGGACATCGTGGTGGAGGTGATCGGCGGGATCGAGCCCGCGCGCGGGCTCCTCCTCGCCGCCATGAAGGCCGGAAAGTCGGTCGTCACGGCGAACAAGGCGCTGCTGGCCGAGGACGGTGCGACGCTGTTCGGCGCGGCGCGGGAGTACGGCACCGACATCTACTACGAGGCGTCCGTCGCCGGGGCGATCCCGCTGCTGCGTCCGCTGCGCGAGTCGCTGGTCGGCGATCACGTCCACCGGGTCATGGGCATCGTCAACGGGACGACTAATTACATCCTCGACCAGATGGACACCTCCGGAGCCGGGTTCGCCGAGGCCCTGAACGAGGCGCAGGCGCTCGGCTATGCGGAGGCGGACCCGACCGCCGACGTCGAGGGCTTCGACGCGGCGGCCAAGGCCGCGATCCTGGCCCAGCTCGCCTTCCACACGCGTGTCACCGCCGCCGATGTGCACCGCGAGGGCATCGCCGACGTGACCTCCGCGGACATCGCCAGCGCCAAGGCGATGAACTGCGTGGTCAAGCTCCTGGCGATCTGCGAGCGCGTGCCGTCGGCGGAGCACCGCTCCGGGCGCGGCGTCTCGGTCCGCGTGCACCCGGTGATGATCCCGCGCTCGCATCCGCTGGCGAGCGTCCGCGAGGCGTACAACGCCGTGTTCGTGGAGGCTGAGTCGGCCGGCTCGCTGATGTTCTACGGTGCGGGCGCCGGTGGTGCGCCGACCGCGAGCGCCGTGCTCGGCGACCTCGTCGCGGTCGCCCGCAACCGCGTGTACGGCACCCGCGGGCCGGCGGAGTCGACCTACGCCGAGCTGCCCGTGCTCCCGATGGCCGACACGGTGACCCGCTATCACGTGGCGCTGGACGTGGCCGACCGCTCCGGCGTGCTCGCCCGGGTCGCCGACGAGTTCGCCGAGAACGACGTGTCGATCCAGGCCGTACGCCAGGAGGGGTACGGCGAGGAGGCGCAGCTCGTCATCGTCACCCATCGGGCGCCCGACGGCGCGCTGTCGGCCACCATCGAGCGCCTGCGCGACCTGGAGATCGTCCGCGCGGTCGCCAGTGTGATGCGCGTCGAGGGTGACGACTGATCCGGGATAGGCGAGGCGACGAGCCCGAGCGGGTGAACACGCGATGGCCGAGAGCACGGCGGCACGGGACGGGGCGGTGCCGGTCCTGGCGCTGCCGATCGCGGCGCTGCGCCTCGCCGCGGGCTCCTTCGTGCCGCTGGCCATCTGGTTCGGCGCCGGCGCGATCCCGCGTTACCTGCTGATTCGGGCGATCTCCGAGCTCGGTCACGGCGACGGCACCGGGCTCCGGCGGGCGCTCGTCCTGCTGCTGCTCAGCGTCGTCGTGCTGACCTCACTGGTCGTCACGATCGGGATGATGTTCACGCTGG
This sequence comes from Actinoallomurus acaciae, assembly GCF_042429965.1. Classification (NCBI taxonomy): domain Bacteria; kingdom Bacillati; phylum Actinomycetota; class Actinomycetes; order Streptosporangiales; family Thermomonosporaceae; genus Actinoallomurus; species Actinoallomurus acaciae. Next base: position 5,525 of record NZ_JBHLZP010000009.1, on the reverse strand, counting down.
GCCGCCGCCTGGCGGTGATCAAGGACCCCGACGAGCGGTACGTCGCGGCGATCGGCCGCACGCTGTTCCCGTTCGTGCTGATCTACCTCGGCTGGAACCTCTACACCGACGACCTGCGCGAGGTGCTGCGGGCGGACGCGCAGCGGCTCGCCGACGCCGGCGACTATCTGCGCGTCGGCGACATCCTCGACGTGTCGATCCCGGTGGCGCTCGCGGTGGCCGCCGTCGCGTGGGGCCTGCGTGTCCTGGCCGAACGCCGGTACGAGAGCGAGCAGGGCCGCGTCCTCGGCGTGCTCGTCGCGTTCTTCGAGGTCAACTTCACGCTCTACACGCTGTATTCGATCGTCCAGCTCGCGCGGGTGGTGCAGCACTGGATCACCGGCCGCGTCTTCTGGCACGCCCTCACGGGACACGTGGGCCTGCCGGACGGCGGTCCGGTCGAGGACGCCCTCATCCTGCCGCTGGTCTGGCTCGCCATCGCGGCCGTCGTGTACGGCCTTGAGCGGCGCGACCGCGAGGCGATCGAGGGAACACCGCTGGAGGGTCTCGCCGACCGGCTCACCGGGCGCCCGCGACGGCTCGCGGAGATGGCCGGCCGTGGCGTGCGGGAGAAATACGTGCCGGTGGCCCACGCGGTGCGGCTGGTGTTCCGCGCGGGCGCACCGGTGTTCGCGTGGTTCTGCCTCTGCTATGTGGCGATCGGCGCGCTCATGGACCGCGTGCAGCGCGGCGTGCTCGCGCTCGTCGGCACCGATCACACCGTGCGGTTCTGGAACCTCGTGCTCACGCCGGTGGAGTACGGCCACCGGCTGGTCTACGAGGTGCTCAGGCTGGCCCTGCTGGCCGCCATGTTCGACCTGGTCATGCGGAGGGCCGGCGCAGGAACACCAGCTCCGGACCGCCCAGAGCCGGAGACAGATCCTGATGCCGGTGCCGCATGACGAGCTCGAACGAGCCGACCGCCCGGCTCGGCACCAGCCCCATGACGTACGCCGGGTCGTGGCCGCCGCGGTAGATCGTCGTGTGCCACTCGTACGCGGTCCAGCGGTGTCCCGCGCGGTCGCGCAGCGCGAAGTCGATGTCGATGTCGCGGGGCTTGTCGGTGAGCGGTTCGGCCTTGAGCGTGGCGAGGACGAGGGTCTCGCCGGGCCGGGCCGGAGCGTCGATGCCGTCCGGGGGCAGGTCGCCGGGCTTCAGCACGGCCCGGCCATAGGAGATCAGCGTCCAGCGGATCCGCTGGAAGACGGCGGGCCGCCCGGGCGCCACCGTACGGGTGTGGCCGCCGGGGACGTCCTGGCGATAGTGCCTCCACTCCGCACGGAACGGCAGGAGGATCGCGACGGACGTCACCGCCAGCAGGGCCAGGATCCGCGCCGCGTGCTTCACGACGCCTCCGGCAACCCGTACCCGGTGGCCGCCGTACGGGTCAGCCGGGTGGCGTCGGCGGCGGAGATGTCCAGGTCGACGCGGGCCTCGGCGCTGAAGCGCACCGGGTCGTCGCGGTAGTGGCCGAACGCCGCGTCCTCGGTGTCGCGGTCGGACAGCACGAACCGCGCACCCGCCAGCGCGCCCGGTGGCACGTCGAACACATAGCAGCCCCGCCGTGGCATGCCCGGCTGGAACCGTACGTACCCCAGCGTGGTCACCCGCGGTGCGATGAGCCCGCTGCCGCCCAGCTTGTCGGTCAGGGCGTAGTGGCCGTATCGCGTGTCGAGCCGGGCCGCCGCGACGTACTCGGGCGAACGCCGGACCGCGACGGTGGCGATCACGACGACGAAGACGCCGTTCGCCGGGATGACCTGCGGCCTGGCGCCGTACGGGCCCTCCGGTACCCGGATGGTGCGGGCCGTGACGACCTGCTCCACCTGGACGGTGAAGCGCGGCTCGGTGACCATCCGGCCGATCTTCCCGTTCCGTACGAACGGCCCGTACGCCCGGTCGTAGCTCCAGTGTCCCGCCTGCAACGCCACCGCCGCGCCGGCCAGCGCGACGGCGAGCAGGATCGACCACAGGCGTCTCATCGCCGCACCGGCAGCGTGACGTCGGCGACCAGCACCGGGATGATCTGCGCGACGCGGCCCGATCGGTGCGTGACGGGGTCGCGTTCGAGCCTCGTCGTGTAGCGGCGCGCCTGGTAGGACCAGTACCCGCGCGGGTCGACGATGCCCGCGTCGGTGTGCCGGTAGCCGGCCAGCGCCACCGTGATGTGGTCCGGCACGACCGTCGCGGCGGCCAGTTCGTACTGGACGGCGACGTACGTCGGCAGCCGTGGCTGGAGCGAGCGGAACAGCGTGTTCCCGGCGATGGCCTGGGCGTCGGTGAGTCGCGGGCGGGGGCCGTCGCGCGTGTCCCAGCGCAGGAACACGCCGTGGGCGAAGACGTCGTCGTCCGTCCCGGACATCGTGCCGACCGTCTCACGCGTGGGGTTGGTGACCCAGGCATTGATCACCAGTAATCTGCGGGCGGCGGTGAACCTCGTCTTCGGGAACGTCGTGACGTGGGCGCCGACGAGCCGGGTGCGGAACAGCCGCTGGTCGACCTCCTGCCCGGGGCGTACGGTCGCGGGCGTGCCGGCCGCGCGCAGGCCGCCGGTCAGCCAGAGTGCACACGCCCCCGCGACGACGACCAGCGTGGCGGAGGCGACGATACGTGCTCGGGGGCGCACGAGGCACAATGATAGATACTCCCCCGATTCCAGCATCTGGAACGACGTGAGACATGCGGCCCGTCGCCTCTAGACTCGGCGTACGGTCATCGCAGGTCAGCAGGAGGGAACACCGTGACCAAGGCATGGCGGGGGATCATCGAGGAGTACCGTGACCGGCTTCCGGTGACGGCCGACACGCCCGTCATCACCCTGCTCGAGGGCGGCACGCCGCTGCTGCCCGCACCACGGTTGTCCCAGCTCACCGGCTGTGACGTCTACCTCAAGGTCGAGGGCGCCAACCCGACCGGCTCCTTCAAGGACCGGGGCATGACGGTGGCGATCAGCCGGGCGGCCCAGGACGGCGCCAAGGCGATCATCTGTGCCTCGACGGGCAACACCTCCGCCTCGGCCGCCGCGTACGCGGTGCGGGCCGGCATGGTGTGCGCGGTGCTGGTGCCCCAGGGCAAGATCGCGATGGGCAAGCTGGCCCAGGCGCTGGTGCACGGAGCCCGGCTCCTGCAGATCGACGGAAACTTCGACGACTGCCTGGAGCTCGCGCGCAAGCTGTCCGCCGACTACCCGGTCGCCCTGGTCAACTCGGTGAACCGCTATCGGCTCGAAGGGCAGAAGAGCGCCGCGTTCGAGATCGTCGACACGCTCGGCGCCGCCCCCGACGTGCACTGCCTGCCCGTCGGCAACGCCGGGAACATCTCCGCATACTGGATGGGATACCAGGAGTGCGACACGCGTCCGCGCATGTTCGGCTTCCAGGCCGCGGGCGCCGCGCCGATCGTGCGCGGCGAGCCCGTGCTGAAGCCGCAGACCATCGCGACCGCGATCCGCATCGGCCACCCCGCCTCGTGGGACCTCGCCGTACGCGCGCGCGATGAGTCCGGCGGCGCGATCGAGGCCGTGACCGACCGGCAGATCCTCGCCGCCTACCGCCTGCTCGCCCGCGAGGAGGGCGTCTTCGTCGAGCCCGCGTCCGCGGCCAGTGTCGCGGGCCTGCTGCAGGCCCGCGAAGAGGAGCTCGTATCCACGGGCCGGCGGGTCGTCTGCACGGTGACGGGCAACGGCCTGAAGGACCCCGACTGGGCGATCTCGGGTGCGCCCGCGCCGATGACCGTGCCGGTCGACGCCCACGCCGCGGCCTCGGCGCTGGAACTCACGTGAGCGAGCGGACCGACGAGCACGGCAGGCAGGTCGTACGGGTCCGGGTGCCGGCCACCAGCGCCAACCTCGGTCCCGGTTTCGACACCCTCGGCCTGGCCCTCGGCCTGTACGACGACGTCGAGGTGGAGGTGGCCGGATCCGGCCTGTCGATCGAGGTCAGCGGCGAGGGGGAGGAGACCGCCGGGCGCGGCGCGGACCATCTGATCGCGCGCACGTTCCGCGCGGCGTACGAACGGCTCGGCGGCGAACTCCCCGGGCTGCGGATCCGTTGCGTCAACCGCATCCCGCACGCGCGCGGGCTCGGCTCGTCGTCGGCGGCCACGATCGCCGGCATCGTCGCCGCGCGGGCCCTGCACCCCGCCGGAGAGAAGTTCACCGACGATGACGTCCTGGCGCTCGCGACGGACGTCGAAGGGCACCCCGACAACGTCGCGCCCTGCCTCGCCGGCGGCCTCACCATCGCCTGGCAGACCCCCGGGGGAGCCCGGCTGACCAGGATGGACGTGTCATCGCGCGTACGGCCGGTGGCGCTCGTACCCGACGTGCGCCTCACCACCGAACGCGCACGCGGCCTGCTGCCCGGCACCGTGCCGCACGCCGACGCCGCGGCGAACGCCGGCCGCGCGGCGCTGCTGGTCGCGGCGCTGACCGCGACGCCCGGACTCCTCCTCGACGCGACCGAGGACCGGCTGCACCAGTCCTACCGCGCACCCGCCATGCCCGCGTCGCTCGACCTGGTCGAGCGGCTGCGCGCCAAGGGCGTGGCGGCGGTGGTGTCCGGGGCCGGGCCGACGGTCCTCGCGCTCACCTTTCGCGCCGGCGAAGTTGATTCAATCAGCGCGGAAGTGGGTACTTCGTGGCACATACACCCGCTGGATGTGGCCCCCCATGGCGCATGCGTCCAGCCGATTCATCAGTGACACGCGACATCGACCTCTGGGGAATAGCAGTGTGCCCAGGTGATGTTAGGCTAAGTGCCGCACCAGATGCCCCGCTCGGGGGCGTGGGCTCGTCGGCCACTCCGGCTTATGCCGACCGCGTAACGCGGATGTGGTTCCCCGGCACCGAAACCGCTCGTCGTTCATTGTTCCGGCAAAGCTTCGGACGTAACGGGATCGGGGATCAGATCCGGCGACCTGCCTCCACCATCTGGCTGTGGCCAGAACTCTTCGCCGATCAACCGAAGATCAGCAGAGCTCGAATGATCCGGCGCCCCCGCCGGTTCGCACTACCGGGTTGCCTGGCCGACGGCGGCCACACCCGCTCCCTGGGAAGGACCCTTAGTGAGCGAATCCACCGAACTCCTCACGGACGCAGCGACCACAGCGCCTGATACCACCCCTGCCGAGCAGACGGCTCCCGCTCCGCGGCGTCGCCGCAGCGGCACGGGCCTGTCGGCCATGGTGCTCCCCGAGTTGAAGGCGCTCGCCTCCAGCCTCGGCATCAGCGGCACGGGCGGCATGCGTAAGAGCCAGCTCATCGCTGCCATCCAGGAGAAGCAGGCGCAGAACGCCGGCGGCGGTGACCAGGCGACGGCGCCGAAGGCGGCGCCCAAGAACGAGGGCGAGGCCGGCGAGACCGCCGGCCAGGCCAAGGCGGCTCCCGCCGAGGCCGAGCACGGCGAGTCCCAGCAGCCCCGGCGTGAGCGGGCATCCCGGCGCGACGACGCCGGCTCGCAGCAGGGCCAGCAGCAGGAGACCAAGAC